>NZ_VZQO01000034.1:0-82852 GCF_014397665.1 Paraburkholderia sp. UCT2 | reverse complement strand
GTACTTCTACAACTCGGCGTACCCGAATAACGGCTGGCAACCGCCCGCGGGCAGCGAGCTGATCCAGGCGACCGACTACATCAAGGCAATGGGTAACAACACGAAGAGTGCTTCCAGCCCGTTGAACACCACGATCGATGTCGTCGACGTTCACCCCTACTTCGGCAGCGCCGAATACAACATGCTGGTGCAGGCATTCATGACCACCGTGTCGAACCTCGTCAGCAGTGGCGCGAAGCCGATCTGGCTGACCGAGACCAACAATGGCACCAACGGTACGGACGCCGGACAAACGGCCGCATTCAACCAGTTGAAGGTTCTGATGAACAACGGTTCAGTGGCAAAGGCGTTCTGGTATGTCGTGCGTAATGGCGATCCGAGCAATGGCGAAGGCGACGGCTATTCGATCTACGACTACAACCGTAACCTGATTCGTCCGCAGCTGGCAGCCGCGATTCAGGCCTACACGGCGACCATTCCGCGTTCGCAACGCTTCCTGTCCGGCTCTTACCTGACTGCGATCAAGTAAGCCTGCCTGCTGTAACCCATGAATGAACGGAGCGCGACTATCGCGCTCCTTCTCTTTTCTGTTTTGGCCGGGTTGACAGGACCGCATCCAGTTTGAGGGCGCAGCGAAATCCCCGAGGCCGAGCTTCGCGAGGATGAACTGGCACTGTGCCAATGCGTTGCGTCAAACTCGTCGCTGCCGTAATCGAAGGAGTAGACACGGCAAATAACGCCGCGCCACCCGAGAAGCGGGCACGCAATGGCTATTCCCGAATATTCGTAGCCTCTTCGCGCCATCTACCGCATCGCTCGCCCAGCAGGACGTTGCGGTAAGAAAATCACGCAGAGCGCCATGAACGAAACCAGAATCACCGACGCATAGAGTCGGCTGATCTCGAGCCCACCTTGAGAAATGGGTTTGTCGAGCAGGTCCCCCAAGGTCGCGCCGAGCGGACGCGTCAGGATGAACGCCGCCCAGAATATAGCGGTCCGTGACAGCCGCGACCAGTAATAAAGCGCACCGACGATCATCAGACCCCCACCGAAGATCAAAGCGCCGTACTCATAGCCAAGCCCCAGACCGCCTTCGTCCGATCCCGCCACCCAATCGCCCAGGGCCGTACCCAGTGTCTGCGAAAAGAGGATCGTCACCCAATAGAACCACTCGGCTTTGGGCGTGGTCACGTTCTGCACCGCCACCGTACCTTCCGATTTGTACCAGACGCCCAGGCTCGCAAGCAGAAGCGCGAAGACGATGACTACACCGCCCGGATAGCCGACTCCCACCGAACGATCGACGAAGTCGGCCAGCGTGGTACCGAGCGTGGTCGTTGCAACGATGGTCGCCCAATAGAGCGAGGCATTGAACCGCTCCGCCCTGATCTGCCCTGCGACCAGCCCAATAAAAATAACCGCAAAAATCGCGGTGCCGATCAGATAACCCAATTTGAGCGACATGGTCACCCAATCGCCGCCCGTTTCGCCAAGCGTCGTGGCGGCGATCTTGATGATCCAGAAGCCCAGCGTGATCTGCGGGACTTTACTGACTGCATGCGCGCGAGTTTGCGACGGGTTGCTATTCATGTGACGTGCTCACTATTCTCATGGCTTGAACATAGGCTCAACCATCGCAGAGCAACCCTTAACAGCACCTTAAGCATCCCGGCGAATCACGCGGTCGGATTTTCCTGCGCCAATAACGGGGCGGTAACGCCGAGTCCCTTCAACGCAGTTCCAGCCACATCGGCTGATGATCGGACGAGCGGCTGTGCTGATCGACATCGCACGATGCAATGCGTGCGCTCAGGTCTTCCGTGACGAAAACGAAATCGCACGCGAATGCTCCGTCGGGCCATTGCTCGTGATCGTATAGGCCGACCGTCGCGGCACGCGGCTCGCCTGGGTGCGCGCGGGCCCACGCATCGACGAACGCCGGAGCGTCGGTGATCGGTTCGAGCATCCGGCGAAAGGCGGTGTCTTCGAATGCGCTGTTGAAGTCTCCGCACAAAATCGCGCTGACCGGGCGCGCCGTATCGGCAAACGGACTGTCCGGCTTCTCGCCACGCGCGGGAGCGCGCGCGTGAGCGCACGCCTCCTGATGCAACTCGCGTAGTCTCGCCACTTGTGCGAGCCGCTGCTTCTCCGAATAGAACTCGAGGTGCGTGGTGATGACACGAAGCGGACCGACGTCGGCTTCGAGCACCGCTTCGAGCGCGACGCGCAGCATCGACGGCTTGGCGGGGTCCGCGGGCCACGGCAGAGAATGGCGCAGCACCTGACGAACCGGCAAACGGGTCACGATGGCATTGCCGAACTGCCGCCGATGACGGCTCGCGCCCAACGAGGGCAGATCGGAGCCGATCGCATCGAGCACGGTCATCTCCGGCAGCAGAGCGGCAAGTTCGGCGAACTGATCGGACGATGGCGCGCCTTTCAGTCCGCCGGCCGCCGGTTCTTCGTTGAAGCCGCGCGTGACTTCCTGCAGACACAGGACGTCGAAGTCGCACAACGCGCGCGCTTCCCGCACGACCCGTCCGAGGTCGACGCGGCCGTCGACGCCGCATCCCCACTGAATGTTCCAGTCGACCAGTTTCATGACGGCCTCCTTGAAAGATCCGGCTACAGTGTATCGCCGCATCCTGCGCGGTGACCCAGCGCTGGACAGGACGAGCGCATTTCAATCACACGCCTCCCCTTGTTATGAGCGTCCACAGGGTCACTGAAAGTTAGCGATGAAATTGCGCGGTAAAAATTGTCAGTGAAAGTAAGCGCCAAAAAATGCCGTGCATGCGATGAATTATGCTGACCCTCATCCGCGACCGGCTCAATTTCTTTAGAAAACAATGAATAGCTTCGATTTGTCCATCGAAACATATCTGTCCAACATACACTTCGGCCATTTCGCGACTCTATCCATCCAGGCCATCGACAACCTGTACACCTTCAAAGGCCTCGTACTCATTCCCGTGCTGTGGTGGATGTGGTTTCAGCAAGACGAGTGCCACGAATGGCGGCGAGAAATGGTTCTCGCGACGCTTGTCAGCGGCATCGTGGCGCTCTTAGTCGGAAGACTGCTGACTCACTGGTTGCCATTCAGGGTGCGCCCCGTCTACGACACCGAACTGCATCTGCGCTTTGCCAGCGGCGAAATCAAGGACGCAGTGCTGACCAACTGGAGTTCCTTCCCGAGCGATCACGCGATGCTATGGATGGCGGTCGCCACCGGCATCTTCCTGATGTCGCGGCGCGTCGGCGTGCTGGCGCTTCTCTATACTGCGCTGTTCATTTGCCTTCCGCGCGCCTATCTCGGCTTTCACTATCCGACCGATTTGCTGGTGGGCGCCGCGGTCGGGATCGCGATCACCTTGATCATGACGCGGGATGCGATCCGCGTACGCTACGCGACGCCGGTGCTGCGATGGACCGAACGCCACCCGGCGCCCGCAGCGACGCTGGCCTTTATTCTGTGCCTCCAGCTCGTCACGCAGTTCGACGAACTGCGCAAGCTGGCGAGTGGCGTAATGAAACACCTATGATGGCGGCGATGGTTGCTCCAGGTTTGTTCTCGTGCGACGGCGGCTGACAGCGACAGCGAAAGCTACGCGGACACCTGAACGTAACGCGCTTCGTTCAGATCCGCGAGAAGCGTCGGACCTGTCGGTCGCCAGCCCAAACGCGCCTGCGTCTGCGCGCTCGATGCCGGCATATCGAGCGCGGCGAACATCGCCATCCATCCGAAGTACGCCTGCGCCTCGCCGCGCGCGATCGAGACGACCGGCAACTTCAGGCCGTGTCCGAGCGCCTCGGCGATCTCGCGGGCGCTAACGCCTTCTTCGCCGACCGCGTGATAGCGCGCACCGCGTTCGCCCTTCTCGATCGCGAGCCGGTACAGCCGCACGACATCCGACAGATGCCCCGCCGGCCAGCGGTTGCGTCCCTCCTCCACATATGCGCACACGCCTTTGTCCCGCGCGATCTGGATGAGCGGCGTGATGAGGCCTTGCCGGTATGGGTTATGCACTTGCGGCAAGCGCATCACCGACACGTTGACGCCCGCCTCCAGCTGCACGTTGCCGGCCAGCTCCGAGCCGATGCGTGGGTTCGGGTGACTGGTGTTGAACACGTCTTCGGTGGCCGGCTGCCCGTTATCGCGGCTGCCGACGCCCGTGCCCGACGTGATCAGAAGCGGCCGATCCGAGCCGGCCAGCGCCGAGCCCAGTGCAGCGATAGCACGCTTGTCCTTCTCGCAGTTCTCCACGAAGTGGGAGAAATCGTGGTCGAAAGCAAGGTGAACGACGGCGTCCGCCTTCGCGGCGCCGCTGCGCAGGCTGTCGGTGTCTTCGAGCGTGCCGCGATGGACCTCCGCACCGGCTGCGCCGAGAGCCTGCGCGCCCTGGTCGGACCGGGTCATGCCGACAACCTGATGCCCGGCTTGGATAAGTTCGGGCACCAAAGCCGAGCCGATAAACCCGGTTGCGCCCGTCAGAAAGATTCGCATGGTCAAGTCTCCAGAATAGCCACCGACGCACTATGCGATCATTCACTATGCTATTGAAGTAGTGAGCTTATCCCGGTAAAGCGACTAACAGGTTAATCATCCCAGTGAACACCGCCCAAACCCTCGGGGACTTTCTGCGTAGTCGCCGCACGCGGCTCGATCCGGCCAGCTTCGGCTTCTCGGGCCGCAGGCGAACGCCCGGATTGCGCCGGGAAGAAGTGGCGCAGCGCGCGAATATCAGCTCGACCTGGTACACGTGGCTCGAGCAGGGCCGCGGCGGCGCGCCGTCCGCCGCGGTGCTTGAGCGCATCTGCGCGGCGCTGATGCTGACGAATACCGAGCGCGAACATCTTTTCATGCTGGGCCTCGGACGCCTCCCGGAAGTGCGCTACCGGTCCACCGACGCAGTGGACCCGCGCTTGCAGCGCGTGCTCGATTCACTCGATGCCAGCCCGTCGATCATCAAGACCGCGACGTGGGACGTCGTCGCGTGGAATCGCGCCGCAGCCGTCGTGCTGACCGACTACAGCGCGCTGCCGCCGGGCCAGCGCAACATCCTGCGCTTCCTGTTCGGCGATCCGGCCGTCCGGGCAAAACAGCACGACTGGGAGAGTGTCGCGCGCTTCGTCGTGGGAACGTTCCGAGCGGACGTTGCTCGCGCGGGGCTCGCTTCCGAGGTGGGCGATCTGGTCGACGATCTGTGTCGCGCGAGCCCGGACTTCGAACGCATGTGGCGCGAAAACCAGGTATTCGGCCACAGCGAAGGACAGCACGTTAAGCGCCTGCTGCATCCTGCGTTCGGGACCATCGAAATGGAGTATTCGCTGTTCGCCGTCGATGGTCGGCCAGATCTGAGCATGCTCGTGTACACGCCGCTCGACGCGCGAATCGCGGCGCGCATCCGCAGTACCGTTTCGTCGATGGATGAGAGTGCCAGCGCCGCGCCTTTGACCGCTGCGTGATCGGCTTTGACGCTCGAGCGCGAGCGCGGCCGCCGGATCGCAGTCGGGCGACTCCGCAATTGCTCGTGGAAACCAATGAGGTTGAAGCACCTTGGGGAACGACTACCGAACTGCATCGTTCGGCCCGTTAATTGGCCGCACGGCATCGGACAAGCTTCGCGTCAGAATCACGATGACCGCCTCGCTGGCGGCAAGCAAGTTGGCGCCCTCCACGAAGGTTTCGCCGATGCGCGTACTCACCGTCGATAGCAACACCATGCCCGGGCGCGACTGCACGGTGGCATCTTCGACGCCCATGTTCAGCGCGATGAAAAGGCGTTGATTGCCATATCGCCGCTCATAGGTCAGCACGTCGCCGTCAGCAACGACATTCTCTATCGTGCCCCGCACGAGCGCGGCGTTGCCGCGGCGCAGGCTCAGCAGGCGCCGATAGAGCGACAACATGCTCGACATGTCGCCGTCCTGTTCGCGCACGCTCGTCGCCGTCGCAATCGGCAACCACGGTTTGCCGTCCGTAAAGCCCGCATTCGCCAGCGAGCCATCCCATTGCATAGGCGTGCGCTCGGGATCGCGCCCCTGGCAAATGCCCGGTTGCCGGCGTTCCGCCGGGTCCTGGATCTCATCTGACGCGATATAGCCATCCGTCATGCCGATCTCATCGCCGTAGTAGAGCGTCGGCGTCCCTCGGAGCGTCAACAGCAGCACAGCGGCCACCCGCGCCTGCGCCGCGCCGACGCGCGATGCAACGCGCGGATTGTCGTGGTTTCCCAGCACCCAGTTCGGCCATCCGTATTCGGGCAACGCGATGTCGTAATCCCGGATCATGCGGGCGATGTTCTGCGCGTCCCATCTCGCGTTGAGCAGCTGGAAATTGAACGGCATGTGCACACCTTCGCCGTTCACGCCGTAATACTTCACCAGTTGCGGGACAGTCAGGTAGATTTCGCCGATCAGCACGCGCTCGCCGTACCCGTCCAGGGTGGCTCGCATCGAGCGGACGATTTCATGCACTTCCGGCTGATCCTCCGTGTAACTTTGCAAGAGCCGATGATGTTCCGGCTCGCCCGGCCGATAGCCGGGATTGGGCGGATTGTCGCGAAACTGCGCGTCCTTGATCAACAGCCACAGCACGTCCACGCGAAAGCCATCCACGCCGCGATCCAGCCAGAATCGCAGCACCTGATCCATCGCGCGGCGTACCTGCGGGTTTCTCCAGTTCAGATCAGGCTGCTCCCGCAGAAACGCGTGATAGTAGTACTGTCCCGTCACCTTGTCCCACTCCCACGCCGAGCCTCCCATGCGGCTCAACCAGTTGTTCGGCGGGCCGCCATCAGGCGCGGGATCGCGCCACAGATACCAGTCCCGTTTCGGATCGTCCCGTGACGAGCGGCTTTCCTCGAACCACGGATGCCGGCTCGACGAATGGTTCGGCACGAAATCGAGCAGCACCTTGAGCCCAAGCCGATGTGCGTGGCCCATCAATTGCTGGAACCCGTCCAGAGTGCCGAATATCGGATCGATGTTGCAGTAGTCCGCGACGTCATAGCCAAAGTCGGCCATGGGCGACGGGTAGATGGGGGAGATCCACACCGCATCGACGCCTAGCGCCGCGACATATTCAAGCCGCGCGCTCATGCCGGGTAGATCGCCGATGCCATCGCCGTTACTGTCCTGAAACGAGCGCGGATAGATCTGATAGATCACGCCGCGTTGCCACCACGCAAGCTCCGACATTGCAATTCCTCTTGGCGATCGATCGTTTTGGCGCTACGCGCGGAACCTATGCTCAATGACCTCTGGTACAAGAACGCGATCATTTATTGCCTCTCGGTAGGCACCTTCATGGATGCGAATGGCGACGGCGTCGGCGACTTCCAGGGCCTGATGCGCAGGCTCGATTACCTGCAAGGGCTTGGCATGACGACGATCTGGCTGATGCCCTTCCACCCCTCGCCCGGACGCGATAACGGTTACGACATTTGCGACTATTACAACGTCGACCCGAAGTACGGCACGCTCGGCGATTTCGCCGAGTTTACGCATGCGTGCGCCGAGCGGGGCTTGCGCGTCATCATCGATCTGGTGGTCAATCACACGTCCGATCAGCATCCGTGGTTCCTGGAAGCACGCAGCGATCCCGCTTCGAAGTATCGCGACTGGTATGTCTGGTCGGACGACAAACCGCCCGATGCGCAACGTGGCGTCGCGTTTCCGGGCGTGCAGAAGTCGACCTGGAGTTTCGACAAGCGGGCGAGACGCTGGTACTTCCATCGTTTCTATGATTTTCAACCGGACCTGAATACATCGAATCCGCATGTGCAGGCGGAATTGCTGAAGATCATGGGCTTCTGGATCCAGCTGGGGGTTTCCGGATTCCGCATGGACGCGGTGCCCTTCGTCATCGCGACGAAGGGCCCGAAGGTGCGCCGCCCCGTCGAGCAATATGACATGTTGCGAACGTTTCGCGAGTTTCTGCAGTGGCGCGAGGGTGACGCGATCATTCTGGCCGAAGCCAACGTGCCGCCCAAAACCGACCTCCAGTACTTCGGCGACGAGGGCGAGCGCCTGCCGATGATGTTCAACTTCCGGGTCAATCAAAACACGTTCTACACGCTCGCGACGGGCAACACGAAGCCGTTGAAGGACGCGCTCCTTGCGACGAAGCCACGGCCGCCGAGCGCGCAATGGGGGGTGTTTCTGCGCAATCACGACGAACTCGATCTGGGCCGGCTGACGCCCGCTCAGCGCGCGGCAGTGTTCGCCGCGTTCGCTCCGGACCCCGACATGCAGCTGTATGGGCGCGGCATCCGCCGCAGACTTGCGCCAATGCTGTCGGGCGACAGACGTCGCCTTGAACTTGCCTACAGCCTGATGTTGAGTTTGCCCGGCACGCCCGTGTTCCGGTACGGCGATGAAATCGGCATGGGCGACGACCTGCGCCGGCCCGAGCGCCAATGTGCGCGCACGCCGATGCAATGGTCGGGCGAGCCGCAAGGCGGCTTCACCAGTCATGCAAACCCGCCCGTCCCGACGATCTGCGGCGGGGCTTATGGCTTCGAGCGGGTCAACGTGGCGAAGCAGCGACGCGATCCCGATTCGTTTCTCAACTGGACGGAGCGGATGATTCGCATGCGCAAGGAAGTGCCGGAAATCAGCTGGGGGGACTTCGAAGTGCTGCCTACCTCGCGAATCAATGTGCTCGCGCTCAGTTATCAGTGGCGTAACAACTCCGTGCTGTTTCTGCATAATTTCCGCGCCGAAGCGTGTACCGTCGAATTCCGCCTAAGCTCCGACGAACCGGGTAGACAGTCGCTGATCAATCTTCTGTCCGACGACCACAGCGAGTCCGACGATGGCGGCCGCCACGCGGTGGTGCTCGAGCCGTTCGGCTACCGATGGTATCGGGTGGGCGGCCTCGGCTATCTGCTCAGGCGGACCGAGGTCTAGCTGACGAGTCGCGGTCGTGCCTTCGGTCGGACCGGGTATCGGGTATCGCGGGTCGACACGGTTAAACTGATACGATCGCGTGCTTCTGGTCGTTCGCGGACTCACGCGACTTGTCGACTCACGCGAATGTTCAGCCTGCTCGACTCATCGGATACGCAATCGAATAAAGGGATGTCATGGCAAAGGATGAAATAGTCTGGGGAATTTTGGGCGCCGCAAAGATCAACGACAAGGTGGTCGTGCCCATGCACAACGCGCCGAAGTGTCGGGTGAAAGGCATCGCGTCGCGCTCTCCGGAGAAGGCGCGGGAAGCCGCGGCCAGGTATGGTCTGGCTGTCGCGTACGATAGTTACGAGGCGCTCCTCGCGGACCCGGAAATCGACGCGGTCTATATTCCATTACCCAATCATCTCCACGTGGAATGGACGATCAAATCGGTCGAGGCGGGCAAGCACGTCCTGTGTGAGAAGCCGATCAGCCTGGACGCTCAACAGGTTGAACGGCTGATCGCCGCGCGCGACAAGAACGGCCGATACATCCAGGAAGCCTTCATGGTTCGCACGCATCCGCAATGGTTGAAGGTGCGGACCTTGATCGACGAAGGCGCGATCGGCGAATTGCGGGCAGTGACCGGCGGTTTCACCTATCACAACACGAACGAACACAATATCCGCAACAAGAGCGAGCTAGGTGGCGGTGGTCTGCTCGATATTGGTTGTTATCCGATCACGACGTCGCGCTTCACTATCGGGCATGAGCCACGGCGCGTAGTTGCGCTGCTGGAGCAGGATCCGACCTTCAAAGTGGACCGGCTCGGCTCCGTGCTGATGGACTTCGATGGCGTGCAGGCGAGTTTCTTTTACTCGACTCAGACCTATCCGTACCAGCGGATGCAATTTCACGGTACCAAGGGGCGAATCGAAGTCGAAATTCCATTCAATGCACCAAACGATCGACCGACGCGGCTGCTAATCAGTGAGCACAATAGCGACGGTGTCGCGACTGATCGCTGGCTGGAGCTTGCGGTGTGCGATCAATATGGCGTAGCCGCCGCCACGTTCGCGGAGGCGATCCTGAGTGGAGGCCCGCAGGCTATTCCGCTAGAAGATGCGCGCGCGAATATGCGGGTGATCGATGCCGTGTTCCGCTCGGCTCAATCGGGCGCGTGGGAGAGCATCGCCCAAGGTTGACGTGCAACGTTGGCGCGATCCGCGCTGTTCGACGCGCGGCAAGTGCCCAGTCATCTGATTCGCGATGCCTCCGGTCGCAAAGGCCGCTTTCGCAAAGCCATAGACTATGGCAAGCGAAAGTGGTCCCTACCTGGCCGGCGCGGTGACATCGCAGTCGCCGCCGTGGGCACCGCTGCCAGTGTTTTTCAGCGTAAGCACGAGTCTGCTACCCCTGTTTGCCGTCATGATCTGACCATAGCTAACCGTGGGAATGAACTGGATATCCGGCGCAACCGCCACCGGGGGATTTCTCGCTCCGTCGACGGTCAGGTCGAGTTCCACGGTGATAGAGTCGATTGCAGCGCCCAGATCCTGCTTCCGGCCGGCCTGATCTTTGCGGAAATTGCACAGGCCCTGGAGAACCTGCTCGAGGGCAGTCGGGATATCGACCGGCTTGCCCGGTGCGATCGGAGGCGTGTTACAGCCGGCGATCATGAACGGCAAGGTGCAAAGCGCTACATATCGGCAGGCTCGCATCAGCTTCCCCGCTTGATCTGGTGGACGTGGTGTCTGCCATCCCCTGCTGTCGCTGGTTCAGTGCCCAGCTGGCGCACGCGAACGCAAACGCTCAATACTTGATATTCCTGGCCGCCTGACGGCCGTTCTGCTTGGTTTGCCGCTTGTCCTGCCGGCATTGCGAATTGCTCTTCTGGTCCGTGGCCCGGCACTCCTGCTTCGTGTGGCGGGAACCCTGGCGTGTCTCCTGGCGAACGTCACGTCCGGCGCGACGCTGCTGAGCCTGTTCGGTTGCCCAGGAGCTTCCCGCGCAAGCCATCACGGACACAGCCGTGACCGCGACCGCGAACTCCCGGCTCAATGAAAACATGGTGACCTCCCTGACAGATTGAACCCGAGTGTGCCGACTTTGTACAAGGGTGCCACGCGTGGCTGTCGCGTCAATCGGACCAAGGTCTTAGGGCCTTCGCATCGTGCGCGATCCACATGCGGCGCGCTTCGTTTTCCCAGGCGGGTCCGAACAGCCGCCGTGCTTCCGGTTCGATGAACATGAAAACGAGGATGTTGCGATCCGCTCAACGAAGCGGTATCCCACGCGGCCGCGAACGGCGGTCCATTCAGAATGACCGTGAACCAGCCGTAGCCAGCGATTCAGCGAACGCTCACTCGTCCGCCAAAAAATTTGGATGACTTGTGCGGATCTGATCGATCTGACTCAGCGTCCCCGACAGATGCTTGCGTAGCGCTGCCTGCGCCGCCTCGACATCGCCTTTGTCGATCGCATCGACGATCTCGGTGTGATCGCGCACGACCGCTATCGTCTTGCCCTCCACCGGCAGATTCAGGCGCCGCAGCCGGTCGATATGGCCGCTCAACCTACGCACCAGATCCCATAGCTGCGGCACGCCGGCCGCCTCGTACATCTGCCGATGAAACGCCTGATCGAGCAGCGAGAACTGCTCGTAGTTCTTCAGGTCGAGCACTTCCGTTTGCCGCGCGATCGTCAGGCGCAGTTCAGCGATCAGCGTGGCGTCGCGCTGCTCCGCGAGCGTGCGCACCACTTCGAGTTCAATCGAGCGGCGCAGGAAATGCGCCTGCAGCGCGGACGTCACGTTGATCTGACTGACGACCGTCGCGTGCTGCGGGTAGATGTCGACGAGACCTTCCTCGCCGAGCTTCATCAGCGCGTCGCGCACCGGCGTCTGGCTGAGCCCGTAGCGGTTCGCCAGCTCGGTGCGCGACAGCACCGTACCCGGCGTGAGTTCGAGGGAAAGGATCATTTCGCGCAGTCGTTCGAATACTTGCGGCGCGGCGTGGCGGGAGCGGTCGAGCCGGGTTACCGTCGACGAATGAGCGTGGTTTTTCATGGCAGAAACTGAAGCATGGAAGCAGGCGTGACTCGGCATGGCGGTCCGCTGAGGCACTAGTACTATAGCCGACGCCCGCCCCTTCCAGCGGGCTTGCGAGCGGAATTTCGCGAACAGTGCACATGGGTACTTACCCCAGTAACGCACTAATACATTAGTGCTTTACCATCCGTCCCATCAAACTCTTCTTATGCCGAATGCCATCATGACTCGCGACATCACCATCACGCAGGTGCGCATCACCCCGATCGCCTTCCGCGACGGCCCGCTGCTCAACGCCGCCGGAATCCACGAACCTTGGGCGCTGCGCGCCATCGTCGAGCTGGAGACGAGCGACGGCCGCGTCGGCATCTCCGAGACCTATGGCGACGAACCGATGCTACGCGTGCTCGAACAGGCGAAGTCGCTGGTGACCGGCCTGTCGCCATTCGACCTCAATCGGATGGAAGAGCGCGTGCGAGCGTCGATCAAGGCGAGCCCGGGCGCGGTCGAATTCGAACTCGCGCCCGGCTCGCACTCGGCGAAGAACGCGCCGAAAGTCATCAGCACGCTCGAAGTCGCGATGCTCGATCTGCAAGGGCAGATCGTCGGCGCGCCGATCGTCGATCTGCTCGGCGGCAAGGTGCGCGACGCCGTGCCCTACAGCGCCTATCTGTTCTTCAAATACGCCGAGCACGTCGACAAGCCCTATGCGCCCGACGCCTGGGGCGAAGGCCTGAGCCCCGAGCAGATCGTCGCGCAGGCGCGTCGAATGATCGAGCTGTATGGCTTCCAGAGCATCAAGCTGAAGGGCGGCGTGTTCGAACCGGCACACGAAATCGCGTGCATGCGCGCGCTGCATCAGGCGTTCCCCGGCGTGCCGCTGCGCCTCGACCCGAACGCCAACTGGACGCTCGAAACGAGCATCGCGGCGGCACCGGAACTCGACGAGCTGCTCGAGTACTACGAAGACCCGTGCCCGGGTCTCGAAGGGATGGCCGAACTGGCGAAGCACACGCGCCTGCCGCTCGCGACCAACATGGTCATCACGACGATGGAAGATTTCCGGCGCGGCGCCGAGATGGGTTCGGTCAAGGTCCTGCTGTCGGATCACCACTACTGGGGCGGCCTGCGCGCGACGCAGACGCTCGCGCGCATGTGCAAGCTGTGGGATCTCGGCATGTCGATGCACTCGAACTCGCACCTCGGCATCAGCCTGATGGCGATGACGCACGTCGCGGCAAGCATCCCCAACCTGACCTATGCGTGCGACACGCATTATCCGTGGCAGGAGGAAGAAGTCATCAAGGGCGGCCGCGTGGAGTTCGACAACGGCTCGGTGCGCGTGCCCACCACGCCGGGCCTCGGCGTCGAGCTCGACCGCGAGCGGCTCGCCGAACTGCATGCGCAGTATCTGTCGTGCGGCGTGCGCAATCGCGATGACCTCTCGCAGATGCGCAAGTACGAGCCGGGCTTCACCGGCAAGAATCCGCGCTTTTAATTCTCTCTTCCAATCCGCGCCTACGAGGCCCGCGACGCGCAACGCGCGTCGCCATCGAAGGAGACAACCGCATGAGTAGCCCGATTGCCGACACCGCGCGGCCCGAGCGCGCCAGCGCGCTGGCGAGCGCGGTGCGCAAGATCAAATGGCGCGTGCTGCCGCTGTTCGTCGTGATGTTCATCGTCAACTACATCGACCGCGTGAACATCGGCTTCGTGCGCCAGCATCTGAGCGCCGATCTGGGCATCGGGGCGGCGGCCTATGGGCTCGGCGCGGGGCTCTTCTTCATCAGCTACGCGATCTTCGAAGTGCCGTCGAACATCCTGCTGCAGCGCTACGGCGCGAAGCTGTGGCTCGCGCGCATCATGCTCACGTGGGGGCTGGCCGCGGCCGGCATGGCGTTCGTGCGCGGCGAGACGTCGTTCTACGCGATGCGGCTCCTGCTCGGCGCGGCCGAAGCGGGCTTCTTTCCCGGCGTCATCTACTACTTCACGCAATGGCTGCCGAGCAACGAGCGCGGCAAGGCGATGGCGATCTTCCTGAGCGGCTCGGCGCTCGCGTCGGTGCTGTCCGGGCCGATCTCCGGCGGGCTGATGCTGATCGAAGGCGCGGGGCTGCGCGGCTGGCAGTGGATGTTCATCATCGAAGGCATGTTCTCGGTCGTGCTCGCGGGCTTCATCCTGCTGTGGCTCGACTCGAAGCCGCGCGACGCCGCCTGGCTCACCCGCGCCGAGCAGGACGCCTTGCTCGATGCGGTCGGCGAGGAGCAACGCCAGCGCGCCGCCGCGCACCCGGTCAAGCCATCGATAGGCGCGCTGCTGCGCGATCCGCAAATCCTGATCTTTTGCCTGATCTACTTCGCGGTATCGCTGACCATCTACGGCGCGACCTTCTGGCTGCCCAGCATCATCCGCAAGATGGGCCATTTCAACGATTTCCAGGTCGGCCTGTACAACTCGATTCCGTGGCTGATCTCGATCGCGGCGATGTATCTGTTCGCGATGCTCGCGGCGCGCTTCAAGTTCCAGCAGGCGTGGGTCGCGTGCGCGCTGCTGATCGCCGCGCTCGGCATGTATGCGGCCGGCCAGGGCGGCCCGGTGTTTTCGTTCGTCGCGATCTGCTTTGCCGCGATCGGCTTCAAGGCCGCCTCGTCGCTGTTCTGGGTGATCCCGCAGGGCTATCTCGACGCGCGGATTTCCGCCGCGGTGCTGGCGCTGATCAACTCGATCGGCAACCTCGGCGGCTTCGTCGCGCCAGCGGCCTTCGGCTTCCTCGAACAGAAGTCCGGCTCGATCGAGGGCGGCCTCACTGGACTCGCGGTGATGTCGGTGGTGGCCGCCGGGGTCGTGTTCTTCTCCCGCATGAGCCCGCGCGAAGGAATGCCCGCCTCCGCGCATTAACTGCATCGAACAACCGTATAGACACTATTTCCAGAAACCTTAGGAGACACGATGAAAACGATAGAAGCCACGACGGCCGTCGCACGCACGGCCGTCGGACGATACCGATGGACCATCTGCGCGATGATCTTCGCCGCGACGACGATCAACTACATGGATCGTCAAATGCTCGGGCTGCTCGCGCCGCTGCTGCAAAAGGATATCGGCTGGAGCCAGGTGCAGTATGCACAGACCGTGATGGTGTTTACGGTCGCCTATGCGGTGGGTCTCGCGATCTTCGGCCGCATCGCGGATCGCGTCAGCACGAAGAAGGTCTACGGCAGCGCGATGGCGCTGTGGAGTCTCGCCGCGATGCTCCACGCGGTGGCATCGACCGTGCCGGGCTTCGCGGCCGTGCGCGGTCTGCTCGGCTTCAGCGAGGCGGCCAATTTTCCGGTTGCGATCCGCACTACCGCCACGTGGTTTCCGAAGAAGGAACGCGCGCTAGCGACGGGCTTCTGGAACATGGGCGCGACGATCGGCGGCATCGTGGCGCCGGCCTTCGTGCCTATCGCTGCCGTGACGTGGGGCTGGCGCGCGACGTTCATCGCGGGCGGCGCGACCGGTTTCATCTGGCTGGCGGTGTGGATGCTGGTTTATCGGCAGCCTTCGGAGCATCCGTCGGTGTCGAAGGAAGAACTCGACTACATCAATGCGGATCGCGAGGAAGTCGTCGAGCAGAAAGTCGGCTGGTTGTCGGTGCTCAAGTACCGCGAAACGTGGGCGTTTGTCTTCGGCAAGCTGCTGACCGATCCGGTGTGGTGGTTCTATCTGTTCTGGCTGCCCAAGTGGCTCAATGAGTCGCGCCATATCGACATCGGCAACATGGGCCTGCCGCTGATCGCTATCTATACGATGTCATCGGTCGGCAGCGTGGCGGGTGGCTGGCTGTCGTCGCGTTTGATGGCGCGCACCAACAGGCCGAATTTCGCGCGCAAGCTCACGATGCTCATTTGTGCATTGTGCGTGGTGCCGATCGCAACGTTGTCGTATTTCCAGAGCCTGTGGTGGGCGGTCTTCGCCGTTGGTCTCGCGGCAGCGGCGCACCAGGGCTGGTCGGCGAACCTCGTCACCATCGTCGGCGACGTGTTTCCGAAGCGGCTGGTCGGCACGGTGGTCGGTATTGGCGGCGTGGCGGGGATGGTCGGTTCGTTCTTCTTTTCCGGCGTGATCGGCGAGACCTTGCAGCGCACCGGGCAGTATTGGGCGCTCTTTACGGTCGGCGCGTCGGCGTATCTGGTTGCGTTGGGCATCATTCATCTGCTAATGCCGCGGATGACGGCGGTGAAGCTGCGGGATTGAAGTAACGCTGGCGGGTGAAAGGGCGAGGGGACGTGGCACGGATAACGGGCATCCCCCGCCCTTGCAACGATGCTTCCTGCCGAACTTTTGGAGCGCGAGCGCAACGAAGAAGTGTCAGAAGCAATGGGCGAGCATCTGTTGCATACTCTCAACGCGCTATCCCGCATCAGCGAAATCCTTGAACCCTGAGACTTCGCTCGCCCCAACGCCATCGCCACGAGAGCCGTTATGACCATCGATCCCTCCGTCGTCGCCGCATTCACGCCCACGGGCAAGCTGCGCGCGTCGATCAATCTCGGCAATCCAATCCTGGCCAATCGTCACGCCGGCTCCGGCGAGCCGTTCGGCGTATCGATCGATCTCGCGCGCGCGTTCGCCGCGAAACTGGGCGTCGAACTGGAGCTGGTCGTCTTCGATACGGCCGGCAAATCGGTGCAGGCGGTCGGCGAGGAGCGCGCGGATTTCGGCTTCTTCGCGATCGATCCGTTGCGCGGCGAGACGATCGCGTTCACAGCGCCGTATGTGTTGATCGAAGGCTTCTACCTGGTGCGCGACGACTCGCCGGTACGCTCGAATCAGGATGTGGATCACGCGCACAACCGGGTCGTCGTCGGCAAAGGCAGTGCATACGATCTGTTTCTGACGCGCGAGCTGAAATCCGCGCAAATCGTGCGCGCGCCGAGCTCGCCGAGCGTCGTGCCGACGTTTATCGAGCAGCATCTGGAAGTGGCGGCAGGCGTGAAGCAGCAACTCGAAGCCGATGCGAAGCAAACTCCCGGTCTGCGGTTGCTAGACGAGCGCTTCATGGTGATCCGGCAGGCGATGGGTGTGCCGAAGAGCCGCGGCGAAGCGGCGGCTCACGCGCTGCGTTCGTTTGTCGAAGAGATGAAGGCCTCGGGCTTGGTGGCGCAATCGCTCGCGCGGCACAAGATCGCGGGAGCGTCGGTTGCGCCTGCGGCGTAGCGGGCCGCTCGAACCCGACACCGCGTAGCTTTCGAAGCTGCTGGCATAGCAGATACGCGGGGCCGCGCGATGCTTCGGCGCGGCCCCGTCACCACCCTCAGCGACGCTCAAACAAGCGTAGTCTGCACATCCACATTACCGCGCAACGCCTTCGAATACGGGCAGGTCAGATGCGCTCGCTCGATCAACCCGTGCGCCACGTCACGCTCGACACCGGGAAGACTGACGAACAACCGCGCCTGAAGAAAGTAAGCGCCATCGGCGGTGCCGAGATCGATCTCCGCATCGACGCTGGTACCGGCCGGCAACGACAGATGCAACGCGCGCGCCGCCAGCCCGAGTGCGCCGATGAAACACGCCGACCAGCCCGCGCCGAGCAACTGCTCCGGATTCGTTCCACCCCCCGAGGTGCCGGGCGACGACAGCTTGATGTCGAGACGGCCGTCCGAGCTGCGCGCGGCGCCTTCGCGGCCGCCGGTCGTATGGGTTTTGCCGGTGTACAGCACTTCTTCGATGCGGGTCATGGTGGCTTACTCCTGTTGATCCAGTGATATTCAGGTCTGCAAATCCGGGCTCGAACTTGCGGTGCACGTATTTGAACGCGCCGACGTATCTCGCATGTGTCTGGATCAGCGGGTTTGGTAAGCGCACGTATCCCCGGGCCGCGCGGATACATTGCGATACAAGGAGCGGCAAACGGGAGCCAGGCGGAGCGCGGCGCGACAACTCACGCGCGCCATCGCGCCCGTCGCTTCATTCAGCGACGCCGGTCGAAATACCGCCGCAACAGATAGTTCGCGGTCGAGCCATGCAGCAGCACCGACAACACGATCGCATCGAGCACGGCGGGCAGCAACGGCGTCATCGCGCCACGCACGTATTCGAGGCCGAACATCAGGTAGTAAAACGCGCCGACGCCGCGAATCCCCATCCACGCCATCAGATGCCGCTGGCTGTTGTCGATGCGCGCACCCATCATCGCGACGACGACGGACAGCGGCCGCGCGACGAAAAACAGAAACACCGCGGGCAACACGGCGCGCAGATCGAACATCTCGCGCCAGTGCGCGGACACGACGCAGCCGATGATCAGCATCAGCGACAACTCCGCGAGTCGCTCCATTTCGCGCATGAAGCCCATCATCGATTCGGCGAGGACCGCATGCGCCATTTCTGGATCCCGCGCGACATCGACCTGTTCGCCGTGCTGCACCTCGTCGAGCACTTCCGAGGGATTCTTGTCGCCCGTCGCGCGCAGTTCCTCGTGACGGACGGCGACGCCCGCCACGAACACCGCGACGAACGCATACGCGTGCAGCAGCAGCGCCGCGCCGTACGACGTCGACATCAGGCCTAGCGCGAGAAACCCGTCGAGACCGATCGCCTCGCCGTAGCGGGTGCGCAGAAAGAAGATCGCGCGCGCGAACACGATCGCAAACACGCAACCGATCACGAGCGCACTGACGATCCCCCACAGCACCGAGCCGACGAAATGCACGCCACTGCCCGAGCCGAACAGCCTCGCGCCGGCAAGCGTCAGTCCCAGCACCGCGAACGGATAGGCGGCACCGTCGTTCAGGCCGCCTTCACCCGACAACGCGAACCGCACGGGCTCGTCGTCGCCAGCTTGCGTCACGCGCAGCTCGTTGGCGAGCACGGGGTCGGTCGGCGCGAGCGCGGCCGCGAGGAACAACGCCGCGCCGTCCGCGCGTCCGGTCACCCAAGCGGTGAAGCCGAACATCAAGGCGACGGTGAAGAGCATCGCCGGGCCGCCGAGCCGCAGCGGCAACAACCACAGCGGATTGCGCAGCCGCACGCGCAGATGCATGCCGATCGAAAACAACGACACGACGAGCCCGACTTCAGCCAGCGTCGCGAGCAACGCGGTATTGCGGAGCAGATCGACCCCGACGAGCCCGGACACGGCCGGCCCGACCGCCACGCCGACCAGCAGATAGATCATCGCGCCGGTCAGCGGCAAGCGGCGGATCGGCCCGCGTGCGACGGCCATGAACGTGAGCAGCGCGCCGATCAGCAGGAACCAGACCGGTTCGTCCTTCATGGCGGAATCGCGAGCCCGCGCGGCGGTGGCGGCAGCGGGGCCGCGTCGCCGCTCGCGCGCGCTGCTCGCGCCATGCTGGCGGCGCTGTCCGTGCTGAACCGCGGCCTGGTTCGCGCGCCCCGCGTGTTCACGGTTCGCCTGGTCGCGGCTCAACTTGCCAGGCGCCTTGCGCGCAGACGACGCCACTGGCAACACCCGACATCGCGGCGATGGCAAGGCGCTGTACAACCTTGTTCATGAGCGACCCCTCGGTTCGGACCAGCTGGAATGCCCTGTCCGTTCCGTTGCAAGCCGCGTTCCTCGCCTGAGACGTGAGCGTGCCGATCGCCCTCACACACCGAATGGAAAAGTCTCCGCCGCGTGGTTCTTTTCGTCGGCGGAAACGGGCAGCGCGCTCACCGCGCTCGTGCGATCGAACCACACGAACGCATCGAACTGCTCGGCCAGCGACGCTTCCGCGTAATGGCTATACCGCTCGGTCGCGGGACGGTAGATAACGCCGATGAAGCGCTCCAATAGCGGCGCGCGCAGCCGTTCGCGCAGCGTGTCGTGCATGCCGGGCCGCAGGTCGAGCAGGAAGCGCGGGAGACCCGTGCCGTGCATGCTGAATTCGACGCTGCCCTCGAGCGATGGCTGCACGGTTTTGACCTCCATCGGTCCACCCCAATCGCTCGCCGCGGCGACCGTGCCGCTGTGCGTGCCAAACCCGATCAGCGCCGCCGCGTCGCCGAACTGCGCGCGGCACAGCTGGCCGAGATTGATCTCGTCCTGCATGCGGCCCATCTGCGTGGCGCTCGCGTCGCCGATATGCGAGTTGTGCGCCCACACGACCAGACGCGCCTGCGGCCCGCGGCTGTCGAGCGTATGACGCAGCGTGTCGAACATATGCGTGTCGCGCAGATTCCAGCTTTGCGGCCCGCCGTAGTACATCGCGCGATAGTAGTGCTCGGCGACCGCCACGAGCCGCGCGTTCTGCGCCGCGTCGAGGAAGCGCTCGCCGTCTTCGCGCGCATAGTCGAGCCGGCTTTTCAGCAGATCGCCGAGTTGCGCGACCACGTGCTCTTCGCACTGCGCGTAGCCGCCGCTCAACGCGGCGCGTCCATACACGGCCGGATCTTTCTGCCACGGACTGAGGCACCCATAACGCTCGCGAGCGATGCGCGCCGCGGCAGGGTCGACGCTGTCGAGATAGCGCAATACCGCGTCGATCGATTCGGAAAGGCTGTAGATATCGAGCCCGTAAAAGCGCGTTTCGCGCTCGGGGTGCGCGGCGTTGTGCGAGCGCAGCCACGCGACCAGGCCCATGAAGTCGGTGTTGCGCCACATCCAGGTCGGAAAGCGGCGAAACGGTCGGGACCGCCCGCCGGGCATCGGCCGATCGCGCACATGCCGGTCGACGATCGCGGCGTCGGGCCAGTCGGCCTCGACCGCGATCATCGAAAAGCCGTGCTGCTCGACGAGGCGCCGCGTGATCGCCGCGCGTGCGCGGTAGAACTCCGACGTGCCGTGACTGGCCTCGCCGAGCAGCACGACGCGATGCCCGGCGAAGCGGTCGAAAAATGCCGCGAATTCCGCGGAATCGATGTCGGGCAACGGTTCGGCCGCGTCGCAAATCGCGAGTTCGAGCGCGGCCGGCGTAGGTGCGGCCGGCGTAGGTGCGAGCGGGATGGGCGTGGACGTCGATGCGGGCCGCAAATCCGCGCGCGGCGCGCCGCCTGGCTCCGGCCAGCCATCGTCGCCGACGAGCGGCACGAAGCGCACGTCGCCGAACGCATCTTCGTCGTAGTCGTGTTCGTCGCGCCGCACGATCTTCACGAGCCGCTGACGGCTCTGACTGCTGCCGACCGGCATCACGAGCCGTCCGCCCACGGCGAGTTGCATGCGCAGCGCTCGCGGCACACGCGGTCCGCCCGCCGCCGCGATGATCGCGTTATAGGGCGCATGCGCGGCAAGACCTGCGGTGCCGTCGCCGACATGCACTTCGACGTTCTCGTAGCCGAGCCGCTGCAGGCGCTCGCGCGCGCCCTCGGCGAGGCTCGCGTCGCGTTCGATGGAATCCACCCGGCCGGCGATCTCCGCGGCGATCGCGGCCGCATAGCCGGAGCCCGTGCCAATGTCGAGCACGCGATCGCCGGGCTGCAACTCGGCGGCCGCGAGCATCTTCGCGACGATGTACGGCTGCGAGATCGACTGCTCGCCGCCGATCGGCAGCGGCGTATCGTCATACGCGAATTCGCGCAGATCGGATGGCACGAATGCCTCGCGCGGCACGCGCCGCATCGCCTCGATCACGTAGTCGTCGCGCACGCCGCGTTGCACGATCTGCCGTTCGACCATCCATGCGCGCGCTTCGTCGAAATCGCTCATCGCCGCCTCCTCGCGAATGCGCGGCGCTGCGCGCGCCACGCATTGCGACGGGGCCGCGCGGGAGTCCGCTGCTCTTTCACGCTTCAGCAATGAGCATACCGCCGGCAGGTGCTCGTGGCGATGCGCGAAACGTGACGCGCGCCCGGACCGATCTTTGCTGCGCGCTTCTCGGGAGCGATTGCACGAACAAAATGCCGTCCGAATCCGTCGCACAACCAAAGCGAAAATCATGAACATTCCCATGCAGGTCGTGTCCTTCCTCAGCTCGCGAGGTCTGAAGCTCGCGACCGCCGAATCCTGCACCGGCGGTCAGATCGCGTCGTATCTGGCGAGCGTGCCGGGTAGCGGCGCGTGTCTCGATGTCGGCTTCGTCAGCTACTCGCCATCGGGAAAAGCAGGCTTTCTCGGCGTGCGGCAAAGCACGATGAAGCAATACGGGCTTACCAGCGAAGCGGTCGCGCGCGAAATGGCCGAGGGCGCGCTGCGCCAGGAAGGCTGCTGCGCGGACATCGCGGTAGCGAACACGGGGCTCGCCGATAGCGGCGCGCATGGCGGCTCCGCTGACGATCCGCCAGCAGGCACGCAATGCTTCGCGTGGTCGTTCCGACGGCGCGGCAATGAGTTCACCACCTTCGCCGAGACGCGGCGCTTTTCGGGCGACCGCAACGACGTGCGGTCGGCCGCCGCGCTGTATGCGCTGTCGCGCGTCGAGCATTACTTCGATCAACTCCCGCGCGTCGAGCGGGACCACTGATGAGAGAGCGCGACCCGCCACCAACGCGCATTGCCGGTGGCACCGACGCCATCGCCGGCGTCGGTGTAAAGGGTCGGCGCTCGCTTATCCGGCGCGCGGCCGCGTGGCGCGCTTCGGCGGTTCCATATCATCGTCCGACATTTCCTGCAGTTGCTCTTCGGGCGCGATGCGCGAGCCGCGCTCGCGCTCCGCGGACTGATCGGTCGGCTCCTGCGGCACGGCAGCGTCGTCGGCCGCGCCTTCCGCCTCGATCTGCCGGCGCGCTTCTTCCCAATGGTCGTCGGCTCTCCCTTCCGGCGACGGATCGTTTTCCCAGATCTGGTACGCCCGCGTGCGAATGCGGGCTTCGAGTTCCTTGTCCATAAGTGCTTCTCCGTGAACGTGAGCGATGCCGCGGTACGGCGCCACCTGCACCGTGCCCGAATGACGGCGAGCCACAGGCTAGCAAGCGTTGTTCCGCGCGGCGCACGTTCGTTCGATGGCACCCCGCTGTTCGACGTGCGAATCAAATCAGCGCGCCGCCGGACTGGTGCTCGAGGAAGGTGACGTCGACGACGTCAGAACGAAAACGGCGGGCGCACAGATCCACCGCGTGCCGGTCGTGAACCAGGGCAAGCGTTTGACGGGGAGGGTGTCGCCAGGCGATATCGCGGCGGGCCGCGCGCTCACGCCTCGGGACAGGCAAGGTCGGCCGCGACGATTCGCGCACCGTACTCCTCGGCGGCGAGCCGCGCTTCCTCGATACTGTTGAACGGACCCACTTCGGGCGCGCCATCGAACGGAAACAGACGGCGGCCATCCACTTTACGGCTCACCAGCAGATCGGCATAGAATCGCCCATCGGCGCTGCGGCGCGCGGTGACGTAGATGGAAAAGTCGTCGCTTGAAGCGACCCCTGCCGCCAGATACTGCGTCAGTTTCAACTTTCTCCTTGACATGGCCCTCCCCTGCTGCATCAGGCGATCCTGTTGTACCCTCCTGAAATCGATGTTAATGGACATGTAACAGGGTGCGCACGTCCGTAAGTGTCGACTTATAGACAAGACTGTCGCAGCGACGTTTTAAACGAATCAGTGCGAGGGCCGCGCGCAAATTCAAGGCTCCCATCAGGTCTTGTCGCCGACCGCGCGACTGCCCGCCTGATCCAGCCTGGCTTGCAGCGTTTGCTTGCGCGCCACGATCTTTTCACCGAGCGCGGCGAGATCGCAGCCGGTGCGCCGCAAGGCCGGAAAGAGTTCGCCTTCCTCTTCCTCGACGTGATGCCGCACGAGCTCGGACATGACCTTGAACGTCGCGTCAAAGCCTTTGTCGCCCGGCTTCAGCGTCTCGAACTTCGCGATCAGCGTTTTCACCAGAAAGTGCTCGACGTAGGCTTCATCGACATCGAGCTTGTCGTCGTCGGGCAGCGCCTGTTGCGCGGCCGGATACAACAGCTCTTCCTCGATGATCGTATGCATCGTCAGCTCTTCGCACGCGCGCTGCGCCAGCGCGGCTTTGGCTTCGAGCGTGTCGCGCTCGTCGCCGCGCGATTTGCCGAAGGCGTCGAACAGTTTTTCCACGGCGCGGTGATCGGCCTCGAGCAGCGCGAGCGCATCGGGCGCGCTCGCGGTTTCGCGTCGGGCGGTGGGCTGCGTGTCGTCGGTAGCGGATCGCGTTGCGCGGTTCATGGCGGCTCCTTCAATCGGTCAAGTGCCCGCATCGAGCAAACGCCATACCGCGCCCCCGGTCCGGCGGTGGTACGTCACTTGCTGCTGGTGGTCCGGCGCGGCATGTTGCGCGCTAACCTCTCCTTCCTCTTTTCAACGACTGATGAGAATCGCCCAGATCGCTCCGCTTTACGAAAGCGTGCCGCCGTTCGCGTACGGCGCCACCGAACGCGTCGTGTCGTATCTGACCGAAGAGCTGGTCGCGCGCGGCCACGACGTGACGCTCTATGCGAGCGCCGATTCGACGAGCGCCGCGCGGCTCGTGCCGATCTGCCCGCGCGGTCTTTGGCGCGACGCGAACGTGTGGGACACGCAAACACATCACGTCAGGCAGCTCGCGCGCGTCATTCGCGACGCGGACAACTTCGACGTCATTCATTTTCACGGCGAGCCGCTGCATTTCGCGTGGGCCGAGCGCCTGCCATGCCGTACGCTGACGACGCTGCACGGCCGTCTGCTGCTGAACGATCACGGCCCGCTGTTTCGCGAATTCGCGCGCGTGCCGGTGGTGTCAATTTCCGCGAGTCAGCGCTGGCCCGTGTCGTGGGCGAACTGGCAGGGCACGGTCCATCACGGACTGCCGCTCGACCAGTTCGAATTTCAACCGATGGCCGGTTCCTACCTGCTTTTTCTCGGCCGCATGATGCCGGAGAAACGTCCCGATCTCGCGATCGAAATCGCCCGGCGCAGCGGCTTGCCATTGAAGATCGCCGCGAAGATTCATCCCGGCGAACGCGACTATTTCCGCGAACGCATCGATCCGCTCTTGCGCCGCTCTGGCGCGTTCACCGAATACCTTGGCGAAGTCGGCGGCGGCGCGCGCCGGCAATTGATCGAGAACGCGCGCGCGTTGCTGCTGCCGATCGAATGGGACGAGCCATTCGGCATGGTGATGATCGAGGCGATGGCATGCGGCACGCCGGCGATCGCGTTTCGCCGCGGCGCGGTGCCCGAATTGATCGAAGACGGCGTGAGCGGCCTGATCGTCGATAACGTGGACGAGGCCGTGCAAGCGGTTGCGCGCATCGACAGCATCGAGCGCGGCGCGTGCCGCCGCGCGTTCGAGCGCCGCTTCACGGCCGCGCGCATGACCGACGACTATCTGACGATCTACGACGCGCTGCTCGCGCACGACACGAGCGGCCGCGCGCGAGCAACGGGCAGTCAGCCCGCGCCGGTGTAATCGCTGCCCCGAGTGGTTGAACGTTTGTCACGCAAGGTTACCGGCACCGTTCGGGTTGCGCGGCAAAATCTACGTGGCGCCGCCCGATCGGCACCTCGTGGTCGACGATGGGCAGTTGCGGCTCTTGCACAGCATTCACCTGCCCCGAATGCGACGGCACGCTGTGGCGCGTCACCGGGTCGCGCGTCATGCGCTATCGATGTCATACCGGTCATGCCCACTCGGGCGCATCGCTCGACGACGGCCGCCAGGTCGATGCCGGGGACTCGTTGCGCAAGGCGCTGCGTGCGCTGCGCGAGCGCGAAATGTTCAGTATGGAGCTTGGCCAATTTCGCCAGGACAGGAGACACCGCGGCGCAACAGCGCGAGGAGGACAACGCGCGGCGCGCGGGCCACGCGGCCGAACTCCTGCATTCCATGCTGCTGGAAATATAAGTCCAATGCGAGATAATGGGTGTCTGGCCCAGCAGGAAATGGGCTCGTTGCCCTATAAAAATCCACCGCTGGACTATCCTTTTCCAAGAAGGGACGCGCAGCCATGTCAAAAAAGCGAGGGCAGTCTCTGCCTAGCCAGGCACACTATCCGATCGTCGGTATCGGCGCATCGGCGGGGGGGCTCAACGCGCTGACGGAATTCTTCGAGGCGCTGCCTGCGCACACGTCGATGGCCTTCGTAGTGGTCGTTCACCTGTCGCCGGATCACGAAAGCAATCTGGCCTCGCTGCTGCAGAAAGTCACCAGCATGCCGGTGCAACAGGTCACGGGCCCCACGCCAATCGAATCGGATCACGTTTATCTGGTCGCGCCCTCGTTCGAGATGATCATGGTCGACGGCTACCTGCGCGTCACGCAGAAGCAGTCCGAGGAAGGACGCCGGGCGAGCATCGATCTGTTCTTCCGCACGCTCGCGGAGGCGCACCGCGAACGCGCGATCGGCATCGTGATGTCGGGCGCGGGCTCGGATGGCTCGGTCGGCCTGTCGCGTATCAAGGAAATGGGCGGCATTACGCTCGTGCAGGACCCTTCCGAGGCCGAATACGACAGCATGCCGCGCAGCGCGATCGCGACCGGCATGGCCGACTTCGTGATGACCGCGGCCGAGATGCCGCAACGGCTGATGGATCTGTGGTCCACCGCGCGGGAAATTCATTTGCCGGCCGCGCAGGCGGAAGAGCCCGACGAAGACACGGTCAACGAGTCGGCGGAACGCGCGTTGCGCGAGATCATGGTGATCCTGCGCACCCGCACCGCGCACGACTTCCGCCATTACAAGCGGGCTACGGTCCTGCGCCGCATCGAACGCCGGCTGCAGGTCAACGGCATCACCGAGCTGCAGGCGTATCGCGACTATTTGCATCTGCATCCCGAAGAAACCCAGGCGCTGCTGCAGGACATGCTGATCAGCGTCACCAATTTCTTCCGTGACAAGGAAGCGTTCGACGTGCTCGAGCGGGAGGTGTTGCCGCCCCTGTTCGAACAGCGCGGCGAGCAGGGCCGTATCCGCGTTTGGTCGGTGGGCTGCGCGACCGGCGAGGAAGCGTATTCGCTGGCCATGCTGATGCAGGAGCGCTCGATAAAGTCACACGAGGGCGTGTCGTTTCAGGTATTCGCGACCGACATCGACGAGCGCGCCATTTCGTTCGCACGCACCGGTCTGTACCCGGACTCGGTCTTCGCCGACCTGACGCCGGCGCGCATCCGCCAGTTCTTCACGAAGGACGCCGCGCACTTCCGGATCAAGAAGGAACTGCGCGAACGCATGCTGTTCGCGCACCATAACGTGCTCAGCGATCCGCCGTTCTCGCGGCTCGACATGATCTGCTGCCGCAACCTGCTGATCTACCTCGACCGCGAAGCGCAGATCGAAATTCTGCGGATGTTCCACTTCGCGCTGCGGCCCGGCGGCGTGCTGTTTCTCGGCAGCTCGGAATCGGCCGACAGCGTGAGCTCGATGTTCACCGTGGTCGACAAGCGCAACCGCATCTATCGCGCGAACATGGCCGTGCGCGGCGACACGCCGGTGCCGATGGCGATTTCGGGCACGATGAGATCGCGGCCCGTGGTGACCACGGTGCAGCCGACAGGGCGCCGGCGCTTCTCGTTCGGCGATCTGCATCAGCGGCTCGTCGAGCAATATGCGCCGCCCAGCGTGCTGGTGAGCCGCGAATCCGAAATCGTTCATCTGTCCGATCGCGCCGGGCGTTTTCTGCAATATTCCGGCGGCGAGCCGTCGCATAACATCGTGGCCGCCGTGCGCCCGGAACTGCGGCTCGAACTGCGCACCGCGATCTATCAGGCCTTGCACACGAACCGCAGTGTCGAAGCGCGCCGTGTACACATCGAACGCGATGGCCGTTCGTACTTCGTCAACATGACCGCGCGGCCGGTGCACGATCCGGAAGCGAACGCGGACTTCGTGCTGGTGCTGTTCGACGAGGTCGAGGACAGCATGGCCAACGCGGAAACGGCCTCGGCCGACATGCAGAAAGACCCGATCATCAGCCAGCTCGAACGCGAGCTGCAACGCACGAAGGAACAGTTGCAGTCCACGATCGAGCAGTCGGAAACCTCGACCGAGGAGCTGAAGGCGTCGAACGAGGAATTGCAGGCGATCAACGAGGAACTGCGCTCGGCGACCGAGGAACTCGAAACCAGCAAGGAAGAGCTGCAATCGATCAACGAGGAACTGACCACGGTCAACGCGGAACTGAAGTCGAAGGTCGAGGAAACCGGCAAGATCAACGACGACTTGCACAACCTGATCGCCGCGAACGACATCGGCACGATCTTCGTCGACCGCAACTTCTGCATCAAGCGCTATACGCCGCGCGCAACCGACGTCTTCAGCATCATTCCATCGGACATCGGCCGGTCGCTGCTCGACATCACGCACCGGCTCGAATACGACAGGCTCGCCGACGACGCGGCCGAAGCGTTCGACTCGCTGCGCCTGATCGAACGCGAGCTGAAGAGCAACGACGGGCGCTGGTATCTTGCGCGCTTCGTGCCCTACCGCACCACGGAAGACCGCATCGACGGCGCGGTGCTGTCGTTCATCGACATCACCGATCGCCGTCAGGCGGAAGACCGGCTGCGCGAAGGCGAGCGGCGCATGCGCATCGTCGCGGAGGGCACCAAAGACTACGCGATCATCACGTTCGACGATAACGGCGTGATCACTAGCTGGAACGCGGGCGCGGAACGGATTTTCGGCTATTCGGAAGCCGAAATGATCGGCCAGTCCGCCGACATCCTGTACACCGACGAGGACCGCACCGGCAACGTCGCGCAACGCGAGTTCGCCGAAGCGCGTCTGAACGGCCGCGCCGAAGAGGAGTGCTGGCATCTGCGCAAGGACGGCACGCGCTTTTTCGCGAGCGGCGTGCTGTCCCGTCTCGACGAACCGGGCATCAGCGGCTTTGCGAAGATCACGCGCGATCTCGGCGAATATGTGCACGAACCGACCTCGGGACGCGGCACCCATGTCGAAACGCTGCGCGCGGCGAGCGAGCGCGACGCGCAGCGGCGCCGCGACGAATTTCTCGCGGTCGTGTCGCACGAGCTCAAGCATCCGCTGAACCTGATTTCGGCCAGCGCCGAGCTGATCGCGCGCGCGCCGGAAGCGCGGCAGAACCTGAACGTGTCGCGCGCGACCGATACGATTCGCCGCACCGTGATGGGCCAGGCGCAAATCATCGACGATCTGCTCGACATTTCGCGCGTGCGCACGGGCAAGCTGTCGGTCGTGCGCACCGTAGTGGACATGCGCGAGATCGTGCAGCGCGTGTGCAGCGCGGTGCAGGACGATGCCGCGCAACGCGGCATCACGCTCAGCGTCGAGATGACCGATGCGCCCGTGATCGTTCACGCCGACCTCACTCGGATCGAGCAGATCGTGTGGAATCTGATCAGCAATGCGCTGAAGTTCACGCAGCGCGGTTCGATCCATGTGTCGTTGCAGGTCAACGATCACGCCGAGGCCGTGCTGCGCGTCAGCGATACCGGCATCGGCATCGAGGCGTCGCTGCTGCCGCATATCTTCGAGATGTTCCAGCAGAGCCGCGATCCGGGCTCGCGCCGCGGGGGCCTCGGCATCGGCCTCGCGCTGGTGCGTGATCTGGTCAACCTGCACGGCGGCGCGGTGCGCGCGGAGTCGGACGGCGTCGGCCGCGGTGCAACGTTCACGGTGACCCTGCCCACCCACCGGCTCGCTACCCGCACGAGCGCGGGTCTCGAAGTCACCGCCGAGCCGTTGAAAGGCACACGCATCCTGATGGTCGACGACGACGCCGCGACCGTCGAAACCTTCAAGCTGCTGCTGGAAAGCGAGGGCGCCGAAGTGCGGACCGCGACGAGCGGCGAGGAAGCGTTGACGATCATCAACGGCAACGCGCCCGATATCATCCTGTCCGACATCGGCATGCCGGGCATGGACGGTATGGAGTTCATCGGCAAGCTGCGCGGTATGCCGGCGATGAAGTCCGTGATCTGTATCGCGGTCAGCGGCTTCGGCCAGCAGGCGGACGTCAGCGCGGCCGAAGACGCGGGCTTCGACGCGCACCTGAAAAAGCCGGTGGTTCTCGAAGACCTGATGAGTATTTTCGCGCGGCTGCGCGGCTGAACTAGCGGCTTGACGGGGCGCAACGGGTCTATCCGTTGCTTTGCGACGACGACGCGTTGCGCGATGCGACCCTCGCAACCAGGCAGCGCCTCGATCCTGCACGACGACACGTCCGCCATGCCAACGAACACGCGCGCCACCTGCCCCTCCGCCGGATCGTCGCACTCGATCACGATCACCGCGCGCGCCGCGAGCGCCGTAATGTAGCCCTGAGAATCGTTGAGGCCGCTCGGGTCTTCGCCTTCGCTATCGGCGGTCGAATAGTAGCTGCCGTCCACCGCGTACGCGCGCGAGATCACGCCACTGACCGGCGCATGCCGGCGGTGGTAGTTGAACGCGGCGGGAGCAAGTGCTATTCCCGCACCGACCCTCCGCGCACCGCGCCGGCGGAATGTAGCTTGCTAATCGCCGGTATGGAATCGGACCAGCGCTTGCTCGTCATCTCACCGCATCTCGACGATGCGGTCCTCAGCTGCGGACTTCTGATCGCCGCGCATCCCGGCACGGTCGTCTGCACGGTTTTCAGCGCGCCGCCCGCCGGGAACATGACGACCGATTGGGACCGCGCGGCCGGTTTCGCCGACGCGTTCGAGGCGATGCGCGCACGTCAGGCGGAAGACCGGGAGGCGCTGGGGTTGTTGTCGGCGATTCCTGTGCATCTGCTGTTCCGCGACGCGCAATACCACGCATCGCCTGATGCGGACGGGCTGATCACCGCGTTGAACCACGCTGTTTCCGAAACAAAACCCACGCTGATCGTCATGCCGTTGGGCCTGTTCCATTCGGATCACGTTCTCGTGTCCAATGCCTGTCTCGCACTGATGCAGCGTCAGCCAGCCACTCCGTTCATCGCCTATGAAGATGTGCCCTACCGGCGCATGTCCGGCGTCGTGCAAGCGCGCCTGTCCGACCTCGCGAAACGCGGCTATGCCGCCAACACGCCGCATGCGTTGAACGTGCCCGGCACCACGCAACACGAGCGCATGAAGCGCGCGGCACTCGACGCCTATCGCAGCCAATTGCGCGCATTCGGTCCCGAAGGACAGGCAAGCCTTTTTTCGTCCGAACGCTATTGGCCGCTCGGCCGCGACGAATCGAGTCGATCTACGCAAAACGCGTGACGCACGGCACGAGGTTTGCTTCGTCGCCGCAGTCCAACCGTCGAAAGCGATTGCACAGCATGCAAACGAAAGCCCCCCACCCGCGTATTTCGGTCGTCGTTCTCACGTATAACCGTGCGGGCGAATTGCTCACCACCCTGGAACGTCTGCTCGCGTTACCCGAAAACCCGCCGATCATCGTCGCCGACAACGGTTCCACCGACAACACGGTCGCACTCGTCGAAGCGCGCTATCCGAGCGTTCGCGTCGTCGGATGCAACGGCAATCTCGGCGCGGCAGGGCGCAACCACGCGGTCGCGTGCGTCGAGACCGACTATGTCGCGTTCTGCGATGACGACACCTGGTGGGGTCCGGGCTCGCTCGAACGCGCGGTGCAATTGCTCGATGCATGGCCGCGCGTCGGTGTGCTGAATGCGCGCGTCGCGGTCGGCGCGGACAACACGACGGATCCGACCTGTGCGTTGATGCGCGCAAGCCCGCTCGGCCGTGTCGGTCTGCCGGGGCCCTCCTTGATCGGCTTGATGGCGGGCGCGTGCGTGTTTCGCGCGGCGCTGTATCGCGAGATCGGCGGCTATGAGCCGCGTCTTTTCATCGGCGGTGAGGAAACACTCGTTTCGCTCGACGTGCTCGCGTCGGGACATGCGATCGTCTACTGCGAGCAGTTGACGCTCCATCACCATCCGTCGCCGGTGCGCGACAGCGCGTTGCGCCGTCGCATGCTCGCGCGCAACGCCGCGTGGGTCGCATGGCTGCGTCTGCCGTTGGGCGAAGCGTTGAGCGCGACTCTGCGCGCCCTCGACGTATTCGCGCGGGAAGGCGCGCTGATGCGCGACGGCACCGGATTGCTGGCTGGGCTGGCGTGGACCGTGCGAGAACGCCGGGTGGTCCCCCGTTCGATCCTCGCGATGCGCGACCGCGTGCGCGCGGCCGAGCGCAATCTCGACGCGTCCGCGACGACGACTGTTGGTGGCAAGTTCGACGCGCCGATCTGAGACCTCGCTCAGACCTGAATCGCGCGCATCATGATCGCGGCAACGCCGTGTCCGTGCGCGACGGCGCCTGCGCGAGCCGCCGGATCGCGGCGATCAGTTCTGCGGGCGCCACGGGCTTGTGCAAGTGCGTGTCGAAACCCACAGTGCGCGCGCGCTGTTCGTCGAGTGCGTCCGTGTAGCCGGTCAGCGCGATCGCGGGCAGTGGCCCGCCGCGTATCGACGGCCGCCCGCCTTCCAGTGCGCGCAAACGGCTCAGCACGTCATAGCCGTCTTCGCCGGCCAGCATCAGATCGCAGAGCAGCACGTGCGGCCATTGCACCGGGTCCGTCGCGCGCAGCCAGTCCAGCGCTTCGGTGCCCGCTGCAAATAGCCGTACGCGTGCGCCGCTCGTGCTCAGCACCGCTTCGAGCGCGTCGCGCGCTTCTTCCTGGTCGTCGATCGCGAGCACGAAGAGGCCATCGAGCGCAGCGGGCTCCGCCGAATCCGGCGCCGTGGACGCCGACGCCAGTGGCGGTTGCGCATCCGCGACCGGCCGCAGCGGCAGCATCGCCACATAGGCGAGCCGCCCGTTCAGCGGCGTCAGCGTGAAGCTGCCGCCCGCGGCCGCCAGCGCGCTTTCCATCTGCCGCGCCGCCGCCTGCGATAGCTCGGCCGGCTTGTCGCCCATGCCGAGCACGCTGAACCACACATGATTGCCGTGCCGCTGCGCGCGCAACGCGATGCGCTGCCCCGGGCTCGCCTGCGCGATCTCATTGCGGCACAACTCGGCGATCAACGGTTGCAGCACGCTCGGATCGCCGGTCAACCGCAGCTCGTGGTCGGACGGCTCCGCGTAGACGACGACGCGCCGCTCGGCGATCTCGTCGTGCAATGCATCGATCACACCCGCCGTCAATGCGCTGACGCTGACCGATCGCGCGGTCAGCCGGCGCTGCGCGTGTTCGAGTTCGCCCTGCTGCCATTGCAGCGACCACATCTTCGCGTACACGCCCTCGCGCGCGAGCAGTTCCCGATGCGTGCCCTGCTCGACCACCTGGCCGTGCTCCATCACCAGAATCCAGTCCGCGTCGACGACGGTAGAAAGTCGATGCGCGATCACGATCGACGTGCGGCCTTGCGCGAGGCGCGTCAGCTCGGTCTGGATCGCGCGCTCGGAGCGCGTGTCGAGCGCCGAGGTCGCCTCGTCGAACACGATGATGCGCGGGTCCTTCAGAATCGCGCGCGCAATCGCGATGCGCTGCCGCTCGCCGCCCGATAGCCGCACGCCCCGCTCGCCGACGCGCGTGTCGTAATGGTCGGGCAAGCGCTCGATGAACTCGTCGAGCTGCGCGGCCCGCGCCGCCCGCACGACGTCCGCGCGCGTCGCCGATGGACGCCCATAGGCAATGTTGTAGGCGATCGTTTCATTGAACAGCACGGTGTCCTGCGGCACGATGCCGATGGCCTCGCGCAGACTGCGCAGCGTGACCATGCTGATGTCCTGCCCGTCGATGCGGATCATGCCGCGCTCGGGCCGATAGAGGCGAAACAGCAGCTTCACGAGCGTCGATTTGCCCGAGCCGCTGCCGCCGACCACCGCGAGCGTCTTGCCCGGATACGCGTGAAAGTCGACATCGCGCAGCACCCGACGCGCCGTGTCGTAGCCGAAATCGACATGTTCGAACTCGATCAGCCCCGCGCCGACCTTCAGCGGCTGCGCGTCGCGCGCATCGATATCCTCGCCGACGCGGCCCCGCGCCGCCAGAATCACGAACATGCGCTCGACGTTGACGAGCGCGTCGTTGGTCTCGCGAAACACGAAGCCGAGCGTGTTCAGCGGCATGCAGATCTGGATCAGGTAGGCGTTCACCAGAATCAGATCGCCGACGCTCATGCTGCCGCCCACCACGTGCTGCGCGGCGAGCAGCATGACCGCCGCTACCCCGAGCGCGATCACCGCGCTCTGTCCCACGTGCAACGCGGTCAACGCGTTCTGGTTAGCGATGCGCGCGTGCACCCACTTCTCCAGCACGTTGCCGAGCCGTTGCGTCTCGCTTTCTTCGGTCGCGAAGTATTTGACCGTGTCGTAGTTCAGCAGACTGTCGACGAGCCGCCCGTCCGATTGCGCTTCGAGCAGATTGACCGCGCGCTGGAATGCGACGCGCCGCCGCGTGAACACGAACGTATAGCCCGCATACAGCACGAAGGTCACGACGATCACGAGCATGAATTCGCGCGCGTAGCTATGCACCATGATCGCGACGATCACCGCGATCTCGAAGAAGGTCGGCACGATCGTAAACAGCGCGGTGCCGAGCAGAAAGCCGATGCCGTCGGCGCCTTTCTGCACGTCGCGCACGATCGCGCCAGTCTCGCGCCGCGCATGAAAGCGCGCGCTCAACCGATGCAGATGCGCGAAGGTCCGCTCGGTCAGCGCCGCGACCGTGCGTTGCACGACGATGCTGAACACGACGTCGCGCGCCTCGTTCAGCGCGTCGCCGAAAAATCGTAGCAGCGCATAGGCGAGCACGAGGAACACTGGAAACGCCACCTGCGCGAGCGGATGGCTCAGTTCGTCGACGATGTGCTTCAGCGTGAGCGGCATCAGCACGGTCGCGAGCCGCGCGGCGATCATCAGCGCGAGCGCCCCGCTGGTCTGCCAGCGATAACGCCATACCGCATGCGCGAGATCGCCGACGATTCGGCGCGTCAGTTCGGAGCGAGGCGGCGGGGCGGAATTCGGCATGAGGTCGTGGTGGGGGCACCCGGAAGAAACGTCGCACAAGTGTGGCGTCGCGCAAGCGGCGCGCCCGGGCGCAAGCAAGAAAGGCGCTGGCTCCAGCCCTTTTCCGCGCACTTCTTACTTATCAATTGGGCGGGGTCCTTCGCCCATCCTGGCACCGGCGCGGCGCGAGCGGTTCGAAGTTACATGACCGTATGTAGAAACAGGGGACGCCGCAGCGCTTCTCTACCCACGAAAAAGGGCACGCTACAGCGCTTCGTACGGTTCCGCGCGACGTTTGCGTCGTTTGTCCGCACCGCAGGATGCGAATGGCACACCACATGCTGTGCGCCGCTTACGAAAGTCAACATCAATAGCCGCTCATCGCAGGAAGGAATGCCAATGAAGATCGCCCTGATCAGCGAACACGCGTCGCCACTTGCTGTCGCCGGTGGCGTCGACAGCGGCGGACAGAACATCTACGTCGCGAACGTCGCGCGTCAACTGGTGGAAATGGGCCATCAGGTCGACGTGTTTACGCGCCGCGATCGCGCACTGCTGCCCGAGCGCGTCGACATGGACGGCGTGCGCGTGATTCATGTGCCCGCGGGACCGCCGCGGCAATTGCCAAAGGAACGACTGCTGCCGTTCATGGACGAGTTCGCCGCGTTTCTGAGCGCGTTCTTTCGCCGCGAACCGCAGTCCTACGACGTGATGCACGCGAACTTCTTCATGTCCGGCCTCGCCGCGCTGCAAGTGAAGGCTGCGCTCGGCGTGCCGCTGGTCACGACCTTTCACGCGCTCGGCCGCGTGCGGCGTATCCATCAGGGAACGGATGACGGCTTCCCCGACGAGCGCTTCGCGATCGAAGACGAACTGGTCGCAGGCTCGGACGTGCTCGTCGCCGAATGTCCGCAGGACCAAGCTGATCTGCTCGAACACTATCGCGCCGATCCAGCGCGCATCCAGATCGTGCCGTGCGGTTTCGATGCCGAGGAGTTCCGGCCCGTCGAGCGCGAAGCCGCTCGCGATGCGCTCGGCTGGCGCCAGCACGACTTCATCGTGCTGCAACTGGGCCGGCTCGTGCCGCGCAAAGGCATCGACAACGTGGTGCGCGGCGTCGGCGTGCTGAAGCACACGTTCAACGCGGCGGCGCAGCTGTACATAGTCGGCGGCAATTCGGACGCGCCCAACGAAATCGCGACGCCGGAGATCGCGCGCCTGCGCGAGATCGCACGCGAATGCGGCGTCGCGGAGCAGACGAGCTTCGTCGGCCGGCGTGGTCGCACGCGGCTGCGCTACTTCTATAGCGCCGCCGACGTGTTCGTGACGACGCCCTGGTACGAGCCGTTCGGCATCACGCCGATCGAGGCGATGGCCTGCGCGACGCCGGTGATCGGCGCCGATGTCGGCGGCATCCGCTATTCGGTCCTCGATGGCGTGACCGGCTTTCTCGTGCCGCCGCGCGATCCGCACGCGCTCGCCGCGCGTCTCGAGCGCTTACGGCGCGACCCGGCGCTCGCGCGCCGGATGGGCGAAGCGGGCCTCGACCGGGCGCGGACCGGCTTCACCTGGCGCGGTGTCAGCGATGCGCTCGCGCAAATCTATGCACGCGCGGCAAGGCTGGCACCGACCCAAACATCGCTCGACACCGCGTCCGAGCCGGCGCAGCTACCGCTGCGAGCAGCAGCCGGAGCGTCGTCCCGTTGACGACGGCGCACGCCGCGCGAACCCGCACGGTGTGCGCATCTGGAACACGCCGCGGCCGGTCCAGCGGCTGCGGCGCGCCTTTTTCCGACTTTTGACCGAAGCTCGCGCATACCACGAACCATCATGACGCTACCCGCCGTGTTCATCGACAAGGACGGCACGCTGCTCGAAGACGTGCCCTACAACGCCGATCCCGCGCTGATGCGTTTCGGGCCGGGCGCGCGCGAAGCGCTCGCGCTGCTCGCCGCGTACCCGTACGCGCTGTTCGTGATCAGCAATCAGTCCGGCGTCGCGCTCGGCAAGTTCGAAGACAGAGCGCTGTTCGACGTCGAACGCCGGCTGCGGCAGATGTTCGCCGAGTGCGGCGCCACGCTCGCCGGCGCGTACTGGTGTCCACATCATCCCGAGGGCGGCGTCGCGCGTTACGCGATCGTCTGCGACTGCCGCAAGCCCGCGCCCGGCATGCTGCTGCGCGCGGCCGAAGAGCATGAGCTCGATCTCGCCAACAGCTGGTTCATCGGCGACATTCTCGACGACGTCGAAGCGGGCAATCGCGCCGGCTGCCGCACGATCCTGCTCGACAACGGCCACGAGACCGAATGGCGAACCGGCCCGCAGCGCACGCCGGGCGCGCGCGCCGCCGGTCTGCACGAGGCCGCGCGACGCGTCGTATTGCACGGCCTGCCGCCGGGCACCGCGGCGCGCCGCAAGGAGGCGCCGCGGTGAACGCACCTCTGCCACTTGCGCCGCCCAAGCTGGCTCACGCGCGCGCGCCCGATACGTCGCAGCCGGTGTGCTGGGGCGGCGAGGTCAAACGGATTCTGTGCGTGCGCCTCGACAATCTCGGCGACGTGCTGATGACCACGCCCGCGCTGCACGCGCTGCGCGAGTCCGCCGAAGACCGCCATATCACGCTGCTGGCGTCGCGCAGCGGCGTCGCGCTCGCGCCGTTTCTCGACGACGTCGACGATGTGATCGAATACGACGCGCCGTGGGTCGCGCCCGCATCGACCGTGACGCGCGATCTGCTCGACGATCACCGCATGCAGCAGCGGCTGCGGCGCGGCGGCTTCGACGCGGCGGTGATTTTCACCGTCTATAGCCAGAGCCCGTTGCCGGCCGCGATGCTGTGCTATCTCGCGGGGATTCCGCGCCGCCTCGCGCATTGCCGTGAAAACCCGTACGCGCTGTTGACCGACTGGCTGCGCGAGCCGGAGCCGCAGCAGCGCACACGGCACGAGGTGCAACGCCAGCTCGATCTGGTGCATCACGTCGGCGCGCAGACGGGCGACACCGGCATGCGCTTTCACGTGCCGCCGGCCGCGCGCCAGTCGCTCGACGCGAAACTGAGGACGCTCGGCATCTGCCGCCACACCGAGTGCATCGTGTTGCATCCAGGTGCGACCGCTGCGTCGCGCCGCTATCCGCCCGAGCGCTTCGGCAAGGTCGCCTCGCAGCTCGCGCGCGAGACCGGCGCCTCGGTGCTCGTGACCGGCGGCGCGAGCGAGCGAGTGCTCGTCGAGACCGTGATGCGCACGGCCGCGCCCGGCGCGCGCGCGCAGCTATACGACCTGAGCGGTGCGCTGACGCTCGCCGAACTCGCCGCGCTGCTCGAACGCGCGAGCGTGCTCGTGTCCAACAACAGCGGCCCCGTGCATGTCGGGTCCGCGCTCGGCACGCCGGTCGTCGATCTTTACGCGCTGACCAACCCGCAGCACACGCCGTGGCAAACACCGCAACGCGTGCTGTATCGCGACGTCGAATGCCGCTGGTGCTATCGCAGCGTGTGTCCGCACGGGCATCACGCCTGCCTGCTCGGCGTTCCGACCGACGAGGTCGTGCACGCGGCACTCGAATTGCGGCAAGCGCATGCGCATGCGCCGCGTCGTGGTGTATCGGAGCGCGCCGGTCGCGCCGATGACACGAGCACGCCGTCGCTGATCGATCAGCCAACCGTCCCCTGAACCCACTTCCACTGCCAATGCCATGTACACACTCGGAATCAATGCGGTCTATCACGACAGCGCCGCCGCGCTGCTGTGCGACGGCGTGGTGCTCGCCGCCGCCGAAGACGAACGCTTCACGCACGTCAAGCACGCGAAACGTCCGGTGCCGTTCTCGACCTGGCAGCTCCCGTTCGATGCGATCGACTACTGCCTGAAGGCCGCCGGCATTACGCTCGCCGCGATCGCTCACGTCGCTTACTCGTACGACCCCACGCTCTTCGGCGGCATGCCGAAGAGGCCGGGCGCGACGATCGAGCTGCCGTTCGATCCGGCCGGCACGCGCCCGGACAACCCGTCCGCGTCGGCGTGGGACCCGCTGTTCCTCAGCTATATCGCCAACGCGAAGGGCCAGTTGCTCGACGGCGCGCCGCATCATCTGCGCAAGCGCTTCCAGGGCGTGGATCGCGAGCACGGCTTCGCATGGCACTTCGTCGAGCACCATCTCGCGCACGAGGCGAGCGCGTTTCTCGCCGCGCCGTTCGACGACACCGCCGTGCTGACGATGGACGGCCGCGGCGAGGGCGTGACGACCAGCATGGGGCAATTCGTCGGCGGCGAGTACAAGCGTCTGAAACAGGTCGAGCTGCCGCACTCGCTCGGGCTGCTCTACGAAGCGGTCACCGACTGGCTCGGCTTCCTGCACTCGTCGGACGAGTACAAGGTGATGGCGCTCGCGTCGTACGGCAAGCCGGCTTATATCGAGGTGTTCCGCGAGATCGTCCGCTATCGGCAGGACGGCAGCTATACCGTCGACGCTCCGCGGCTGACAGAACGCTTCGGTCCCGCGCGCGAACGCGGCGGGCCGCTCGAACAACGCCACTTCGATATCGCCAATTCGTTGCAGCGCGTACTCGAGGAGACCGTGCTGGAACTCGCGCACTGGCTGCATCGGCAGACCGGCTTGAGCCGGCTCTGCATGGCGGGCGGCGTCGCGCTGAACTGCGTGATGAACTCGAAGGTGCGCGACGCGGGGCCGTTCAGCGAAGTGTGGGTGCAACCGGCGGCCGGCGACGCTGGCACCGCGCTCGGAGCGGCACTGTGGACCGATTATCGCGAGCGTGCCGCGCGCGGCGACCGCGAACGTCACTGGAGAATGGATCACGCGTACCTCGGGCCCGAATACAGCGAAGCGGAAATCGAGCAGTTCCTGCGCTGGTCGAAAGTACCGTACCGGCGACTCGCCGATATCGCCGGCGAGACCGCCCATCTGCTCGCGCAAGGCAAGGTGATCGGCTGGTATCAGGGGCGCACCGAATTCGGGCCGCGCGCGCTCGGCGCGCGCTCGATCCTCGCGTCGCCGGTCGATCCGCGGATGCAGGCGAAGCTCAACGAGATCAAGGATCGCGAGGACTTTCGCCCGGTCGCGCCGGTCGTGATGGAAGAGGAAGCCAACGAATGGTTCGTGAACGGCCAAACCGCGCCGTTCATGCTGTTCGTGTTCGACGTGCGCGCCGACAAGGCCGCGCGTATTCCGGCCGTGCGGCACGTGGACGGCACCGCGCGCGTGCAGACCATCAACCGCGCGCAGCACCCGCTGTACTACGACTTGCTGGCGGCGTTCAAGCAGCGCACGGGCGTGCCGATTCTCGTCAATACGTCGTTCAACACGCGCGGCGAGCCGATGGTGAATTCGCCGCGCGACGCGGTCGAGTCGTTCTGGACCTCGCCGCTCGACGCGCTCGTGATCGGCCCGTTCCTCGTCGACAAGGCGGGGGGCCGCGCATGAACGCCTCGGTCATGTGTCCGTCGCCCCTGCATGGCGGCGTGGCCGCGCGCTACAGCAGCGAAGATGCCGACGAAACCGGCCGCACGTTGCGCACGCAGTCGTGGCCCGACGTGTCGGTGGTGGTGCCCACCTACCGCCGTCCCGCGATGCTCGCGAACTGCCTTGCCGCGCTATGCGCGCAGCAGTTCGCGCCGCACCGCTACGAGATCGTGGTCTGCGACGACGGTCCCGACGACGCCACGCGCGCCTGCGTCGAACGATTCGCGCGCGAGATGGCGCCGCGCGGGCTGGAAGTGCACTACCTGCCGGTCACGCGCACCCAGGGGCCGGCCGGCGCGCGCAACGCGGGCTGGCAGTATGCGCGCGCTTCGCTGATCGCCTTCACCGACGACGACACGCTGCCCGATCCGCACTGGCTGACGGCTGGCGTCGCGGCGCTCGCGCAAGGCGCGACGGCGGCCGCCGGCACGATCGTCGTGCCGCTGCCCTCGCCGCCCGATCTGCCGACCGATTACGAAGCCGACGCGAGCGGCCTCGCGCGCGCCGAATTCGCGACCGCGAACGCGTTCGTCACGCGTGCGGCGCTCGTCGCGACCGGCGGCTTCGACGAACGGTTCACGTCGGCGTGGCGCGAGGATTCGGACCTGCAGTTCACGCTGCTTACCGCGGGCGGCCAGATCGTGCGCGCCCGCGACGCGGTGGTCGTGCATCCGGTGCGGCCCGCGCGCTGGGGCGTCAGCATCGCACAGCAGAAAAAGAGCCAGTTCGATGCGCTGCTTTATCGCAAGCATCCCGAACTGTTTCGAACGCGCATCCGCTCGCGGCCGCCGCTGCTGTACTACGCGATTCTCTGCGCCGCGTTGCTGGCGATCGGCGGTTCGTTCGCGGATCAGCCGATACTCGCGGGCGCGGGTTTGATCGCGTGGTGCGGGTTGACCGGCTATTTCTGCGCGCGGCGGCTGCGCGGGCGCAATCACGGCTGGCGCCACGTCGCCGAAATGCTCTGGACGTCGATCCCCATTCCGTTTCTATCGATCTACTGGCGGCTCTATGGCGCCATCCGTTTCAAGGTGTTCTTTCCATGACCCCACCCTCGCTGCTGGCGGCGCTCGCGCCGCGCCGTATCGCCGTATTTCGCGCGCTGCAGCTCGGCGACATGCTGTGCGCGGTGCCCGCCTTGCGCGCACTGCGCGCGGCCGCGCCGGATGCGCATATCGCGCTGATCGGACTGCCGTGGGCACGCGCGTTCGTCGAGCGCTATGCGGCGCTCGTCGACGAGCTGATCGTGTTTCCGGGCGCGGTCGGTTTTCCCGAGCAGCCCGAATCGAACGATGGCTTGCCCGCGTTCTTCGCGCCGATGCGCGAGCGGCGTTTCGATCTGGCGATCCAGCTGCACGGCAGCGGCGGCATCGCCAACGATCTGCTGCATCAACTCGGCGCATGTGCCGACGCCGGCTTCGTGCAGCCCGACGAGGTACCGCGCGAGGGTTGCTTCATCGATTGGCCCGACGGATTGCCGGAGCCCGAGCGCTATCTCGCGCTGATGAGCGCACTCGGCGCGCCGGCGCACGACCGGCGTCTGACGTTCCCGCTCACCGAGCTCGACTTCGACGAGTACACCGCGCTGCGCACGTATCACGGCATCGAAGACGAGCGGCTCGTGCTGGTTCACCCCGGTTCGCAATTGCCGTCGCGCCGCTGGCCCGCCGAGCGCTTCGCGGCCGTCGCCGACCACCTCGCCGCCGACGGCTGGCAGATCGCGATCACCGGCACGGCCGCCGAAGCGCCGCTGACCTGCGCGGTGCTCGGCGCGATGAGCGCGCCCGCGCTGCATCTGGCGGGTGCGACGTCGCTCGGCGGACTCGCCGCGCTGGTCGCGCATGCGCGGCTCGTGGTCTGCAACGACACCGGCATCTCGCACATCGCCGCGGCGATGGCGAGCGCGTCGGTCGTGATCGCATGCGGCAGCGACACGCGGCGCTGGGCGCCGCTCGATCATGCGCGGCATCGCGTGCTGGCCGACTATCCGGCGTGCCGGCCGTGCATGTTCCGCGACTGCCCGTATGGTCATCCGTGCGCGCTGAACGTGCAGGTCGAACAGGTGGTCGAGACCGCCCGCGAGCAGCTTGCGCGCGCGCCCGGCGCGCGACCAGGCGCGCCCGGCAGTCTGCATGAGGGAACCGTTTCGCGGTCTTTCGAGGATCTGCACCATGTTGCGTAATTGCCGCCGGCTGCGCGTGCTGACCTGGCACGTGCACGGCAACTACATGTATTACCTGAGCCAGACGCCGCACGATTTCTATCTGGTCACGAAACCCGGTCATCCGCCCGGCTATGCCGGCAAGGTCGGCGTATTGCCGTGGGGCGACAACGTGCACGAGATCGCAATCGACGACGTGGCCAACCACGAGTTCGACGTAGTGCTGTTCCAGCATCGCACCCACTGGGACCACGACCGCGAGCACGTGCTGAGCGCCGCGCAGAAACGTCTGCCACGCGTCTATGTCGAGCATGACCCGCCGCAGGAAAACCCGTTCGAGCAATGGCATTGGGTCGACGATCCCGGCACGCTGCTGGTCCACGTCACGCACTTCAACCGGCTGATGTGGGACAGCGGCGTCACGCCGACGCGCGTGATCGAACATGGCGTCGTGGTGCCCGACGGCGTGCGCTACAGCGGCGAACTGCAGCGCGGCGTCGTGGTCGTCAATCATCTCGCGCAGCGCGGCCGGCGGCTCGGCGCGGATGTCTTCAGCGAAACGCGCACGCGCGTGCCGCTCGATCTCGTCGGGATGGACGCACAGCGGCTAGACGGCATCGGTGAAATCGGCAACCTCGATCTGGCCGCGTTCAGCGCGCGCTACCGCTTCTTTTTCAATCCGATCCGCTGGACCAGCCTCGGCCTCGCGATCGTCGAGGCGATGACGATCGGCATGCCGATCGTCGGTCTCGCGACGGCCGAACTCGCCACCGTGATCCGCAACGGCGAAAACGGCTTCGTGCATACCGACCTCGACGCGCTCGTCGACGCCATGCTCGGGCTGCTGCGCGATCCCGGCGAAGCGCGGCGGCTCGGCGAAGGCGCGCGGCGCACGGCGCTCGAACGCTTTCATATCGACCGTTTCGCGCAGGACTGGCACGACGCGCTGCTGCACGTCACGGCGTGATGCCACGCTGATTTTCAACGTTCATGCGGTCCAACCACAGGATCACGCACCATGAAAGAACTTACCCGCAAGCGCATTCTGGTCACCGGCGGCGCCGGCTTTCTCGGCTCGCACCTGTGCGAACGGCTCGTCGCGCAGGGACACGACGTGCTATGCGTCGACAACTTCTATACCGGTACGAAGGACAACATCGCGCATCTGCTGGACTGCGCGAACTTCGAACTGATGCGTCACGACGTGACGTTCCCGTTGTATGTGGAAGTCGATGAAATTTATAACCTCGCGTGCCCCGCGTCACCGATCCACTACCAGCACGATCCGGTGCAGACTACGAAGACCAGCGTGCACGGCGCGATCAATATGCTCGGGCTCGCCAAACGCGTGAAAGCGCGGATTTTCCAGGCGTCGACGAGCGAGGTGTATGGCGACGCGCTCGTCCATCCGCAGAAAGAAGACTACTGGGGCCACGTGAATCCCATCGGTCCGCGCTCGTGCTACGACGAAGGCAAGCGCTGCGCGGAAACGCTGTTCATGGACTATCGCCGTCAGCATGGTCTGTCGATCCGCATCGCGCGCATCTTCAACACCTACGGCCCGCGCATGCATCCGGCCGACGGCCGGGTGGTGTCGAACTTCATGATGCAGGCGCTGCGCGGCGAGCCGCTGACCGTCTATGGCGACGGCTCGCAGACGCGTTCGTTCTGCTATGTCGACGACATGATCGACGCCTTCATCCTGCTGATGAACAGCGCCGACGATCCAGGCGGCCCGGTCAACCTGGGCAATCCGCACGAAGTGTCGATGCGCGAGATCGCGCAGCGCATCGTCTCGGTGACCGGCTCCGCGTCGCCGCTCGAAACACGGCCGCCGCCGGCCGACGATCCGTGGCATCGACAGCCGGACATCTCGTTGGCGACAAAACTGCTCGGCTGGCAGCCGGGCACGTCGCTTGACGAAGGGCTGCCGCGCACCGCGTGTTATTTCCGCGCACGCATTCAGTGTCGGTCGCCAGCACGGTCATCGGTCCCGAGCTCAACGCGGCCGAGATAATCGCGAGGCGATCCGCAGGGCAATCGACCAGATCGACGCTCAGCGATTCGCGTCCGCCCGCGTTGTTCACGTGGGCGGACCAGCCGCACACTTGCGCACGATGTTCGATCAGGCTTTTCCAGACCTCGACGACTCGCAGTGATCCCGGGCGCCGGCACGCAATTTCTACACGGCTGGCGTGTCCGCGCGAATGCGCATCACGGTCTGACGCGACGTGCCGAAGCGCCGCGCGACCTCGCTGACCGACTGTCCTCTGCCGAGCGATTGCAGCACGCGTTGACGCTGCTGCTCGGAAAGCGACGGCGGCCTGCCCGTGTGCTTGCCGCTCGCGCGAACGGCCGCGAGACTGTCGCGGCTGCGCAGGCTGCGGCACGCGGCGTCGAGCCGCACCAGCGCGCGCAATGCCTTCACCGCCGAGGGCTCGGGGCGCCCGGCCAGATCGGTATGGCCGACTTCGACGCAACGCAGCGCCACGCCGGCCTTCCGGCACTGCATCACGGTGGCGAGGATGTCGCGCGCGTTGCAGCCGAGCGCGGCCAGCTCGAGCACGACGAGCGTGTCGCGCGGCGCGATTCGTCGGATCAGACTCTGCAGCTCGGGGCGGTCGCGCGCCTGTGCATAGGTCGGCAGATCTTCGACCACGACCCGCGCGAGCGTGACCATGTAGCCGGCCTTGTCGAGCCGGATCAGCGCCTGCTCGTGCCGAACTGCATCGTGCGCGCCGAACAGATAGATGTGTAGTTTTTCCACTTCGCCTTCGTAGTGACGATCCGCCGTTAGCGGCGCTATTACGTCGGGGTTCCGGTTTTTTCGAGCGACGACGCCTGGACACGCCGTCACTCATCGCGCTCAGGGCTGCCGCTGGCCGCCCTGATGCGTCGGAGGAGTCTGGTTCTGTTGCTGCTGTCCGCTGTCGCGGCCGGGCTGCGCCGGATTCGACGGCTGACGATTCGAATTCTTGTCCGAAGTCATGACGCTCTCCTACGTGAGATTGCGGGTGACCGTGGCTAACCGCGGCCATCGTGATCAACCCGCAACCAGCGTTCCCGGTCCTGCCCGCGCCAGAGCGTTGCGGCGGGGGCATGCAAGCGCCTGGCTATGACGCTTCCGCTGGCGATGCGAGCAGCCCGGTGGAGGAATTTTCAAAGTGTATCAATCGCGTTGAACGTCCAATACGGTTGGCGTCGGTATTGGCGCGATTGAACTGTCATTGCGTGGGCGGTGGAGGCGCGGCAAGTGACGGCCGCGCATCGGGAACCGCAATCGGGGACGACCGCGGAATCCGTCTGACGGGAAGGCATGTAGTGCCCTGCTCAAAGCTCGGCGCCAGAGCGGCCATGCAGATACGAGCCGACGCGAAGAACGCAACGGCTCGCTCGCCTCTTTACTGAAGCCGGCTGCGCAGCGTCTTCGCTGCGGCCAACATGTTCGTGAGCGCGGGAATCACTTCCGCCCACTGACGCGTTTTCGTCCGCTTCGTTTTACGCATCCAGACCGAGGTGCATGACTTCAGCAGCCCGCATCCCGGTCCTGGCGAGCAACAATATGATTGCTGTGTTCCGCAGCGGCTGAAACGTAGCAGCGTCGACCCGCACTTGATGAGCCGTTCCACATCATCGTTCGTCAGGCTGGCTGGAAGCGTCGCGTGACGCCATCTTCGGATTCGAGGTAGTGCTTCCTCGAGACCGGACGGCACAAGACCCATCACGGTGAGAAACCGCAGCATCGCGCGCAGCGCGACGATTGGCGAATTCGATGGTCGGCGCCTCTTGCTCGAAAGTTCGCGGTGCAGATATCCGCGGAGATCTTCGATTGACAGGTCTTGCCAAGCCAGCCTGACGTGCCACGAAACGTCGGCGTGCCTGGTTCAGTAACCTGGCGGAGGCGCCGTATCGTAGGCCGGCGGCGGAGGCGTCGCTTCGTCGTGCGTCCGGTACACATTGGCGGCGCTGCGCGGGACCGGCACACGCTCGCCATTTGCGTACATGCACTGAACGTACGCCTGGTCGTAGCGGTGTTGAAGGCTGGCGGCCGAGCTCTGTGCCATGCCGGCGCCGATCATGCTGCCGCCGAGCAGACCTGTGCCTGCGCCGACCGCTGCGCCACGGCGCCCGTTGAACGCCGCACCGGCCGCCGCCCCGAGCGCGGTACCGACGGCCATACCGCCCAGGGCGCCCGTCGCTGTGGCCTGTTGATTGCTGATGCCGCCGGTCTTCTGAGAAGCAAATTGCTGGCATGTCGCGTCGTCGGCGCGGAATTGATCGAAGGACTTGCCGGTGCCGGGCAGGGCCATCACTGTGGGACCCATCGGCATGCCCGCACAGCCGTCGAGCGCGATGATGCAGCTCAGACTGACCGCGGCGGTGACTAGCGCGGATACGCCCCGTTTCGTGCGCATTGCCAGAGAGAGGGAATTCATTTTGCTCATGTCATTTCGGCCCGGTTGGCCTCACCGGCACTTCCACCCAGCCGCTCGAACACCCCTTCACGTATGGGTAATATTTTTTTGTCACCGGGCAATACCACCAGGTACCCGACGGCGGACTCGTCTGCGTTTTTTCGACGTAGACGGTGCTCGGGGTTGGCTGGACCGACTGGACGACGAGTGGGGCGGGCGCAGCGTAGACGACGGCGGGGGCCACCATCATCATGGGGGGCGGGATACCCACAAGGACACCGACGCTCACATGCGCTTGCGCGGTGCTATTCAGGCATACGGCCGTAGTCGCGGTCAGCGCAAGCAAAACTATTCTGGATCTCACAAACTTTCTCCTATTCGATGAAGCGGGCCTGCCGCGATCCGGCACAAAACGGTAAGGCCATGGCGCAAAAAACCGAACGGGTTCAACCTGGCGAATTCCGCTGCGCGACAAAAAAGGGGATCTCGTTGGTGCTGGTTGAAGTGAATCCCGCGTGGCCGAACCTGGTGATTCCGGGGCCGGCCGACCCCGAATGCAGATTCCCGACATCTACGCCTTCCGCTGAACCTCGCGTCCGGAGGGGTACGCCGACGTCGCTATGGAAAGCCAGACAAGGCTGAGGCTTGCACCGCCGTGATGTCCAATCAACATTCGTTGTAGATAGAACGATACGAGGCCAACTGAGCCATTGCCGGTACCCCCGAAACTGCGGAGCCCAGTTTCACGCCACCGTGCTCACTGAACGCCTGCTGTTGAGCCGCCACGCTCGCCAGGGCCGCGTGGATGTTCGCCGGATAGTGTGCGTCACCGTTGGGGTGGTCAGAGCCCGCTAGCTGAAGTCGGATGACTTCTTCGTGCACTAGCTCTCGCGTCAGAGGACCATTGCCCTGAGCAGAGGTGGCCGTGGGGAGAGCGATGACTGACACGACAGTGAGAACGGGCATGAACGCTTTAGCCATGATGAAGCTTCCAGTCTCGAGCGCCGGGAACAACAGACGCCGGGTTAGCGAAACAACGACCAGGCAAGGTCTTGAAGTCCGTGTGCCCGTTCCGTTGAGGTCCGTCATCTTCTTATCGTTTGATTACAAATAGTTCTCTTCAATACATTGTTTCCGAGCTTGCAACGTCGAGAGGCATCTATCCGCGCGCAGCGGTCGCGAAACGACAGGGCGCCGGACCGAACGGCGATCTCGGGGCGCGGAGCCCTCGTGCTGCGACCTGCATTTGATGAAGGCCGCCCAACCGACGTAATTTGCGAGCGGACGGCGAATGTATAGGGCGCGTCAAGAACCGATACGTTTGGATAACTCGGGGTCTACCTTGTCCGGTCAACGATTCGCGAGCCACCCAACCTCCATGTTCATGAAATGGCAACTCACAATTGCGCGCGTCGAATAACGACGCGCTGTCGATATACTGCAACCCACATCTGACACAGCATGTGCTCAGTTTTGCGGTGGATACCGGCTCCGCTATTTACAAAGGATTAGCCAGCACAACGATTCACGTCCAGGCGCAGACAATCGGACACTGAAGTCATTCACGAGATCGTGCAGCACGCGTTGCGCAGCGCAGCTACGGCATCCACTGCAAGCGGGGTATAGATGTGCTCGGCGACGCGCTGCTCGAAGTCGAGCGCCTGGTCGCAAATACAAGCCTCCTGATGCACTGATTGGTATAGGTCCGGCAGCAATTGACATTCACGCTCCCGGTCGCGCCACCGATGCCGTCGGCGCAAAAGCAGACGCTACCCTTCCTTTAACCCATAGGAGTCTTCAATGAAAAAGTGGTTTGCCGCGCTGCTGATTCTATTCGCAGCGAGTTCGCATGCAGCCGGCGATTCGTCGATGAGCGCAACGGTTGAAAGCGTCGCAGGTATGAATCAACTCGGCGGACTCGTAGTGCTACGGTCAGCGGACAGCAAGTGCCGTTACTACGGTGTATTGCAGCAGACTGCGCGTGCGCCGCGTGGCATGGCAGAGCGCATCGCTGCAGTGATCCAGGACGGAAAAGTCTATGACTGGATGACAGTTATCAGTTACTCGGAATGCCTGCAAGCGAACGGAACCTACACCAAGGAACGCGTTTCGCTGGATTCGCCCGGCGGAAAGCGGTTCCGCGTGGGCGATAGCGTAGAGCTGCGATCACCGGTGTAAGGAGGGCCAGCAAGCCACCGATAACGGCTTTTGCCAGTCCCATGACCGCGAGAAATCACGTCGACGACTATCTATTCTCGCTGATTGCGGACAGGACACGGAGTTCTACCGGACCGGAATTGCGATCGGTGGGTTCCTGGTTCGAGATGATATCGCTCGTACTGCGGACTACGACGGTTCGAGAGATCGACAGCGGTATTTCTGCAGTACGTAGTCGCTTCAGGATTGCAAATAGCAGATCGCTTCTGGTATCCCCGGCGATTCTCGGGCTACCGACATAGCCGGTAACAGTCAATGTCATACCGTCAGGCGTCAACTGGCTAAAGATCACCGATGGCGCGGGACGATCGAGAACCGATGGGTGATCCAGGTAAGCTTGCAGAAGAACATCGCGCACCTGCTCCGGATCGACGTCCAGCGCAAAAGTAAGGGCCAGTGTGACAACTCCCTGCGTTTTGTTTCCCATTGTCACGTTGCGCACATTCTGAGAAATCAGGTGCGAATTCGGAACGATCACCGTTGATCTATCTGCGAGCTGTATTTCGGTCGCACGTACACTGATGCGCCGGATATCGCCTTCAATGCCGGTGATACTGATCATGTCGCCTACTTTGACCGGCCGTTCAGCAAGCAATATCAGCCCGGAAATGAAGTTTTTAACGATTTCCTGCAGACCAAAGCCGATGCCCACCGACAATGCGCTGACGATCCACGCCAGGTTATGCCATTTCACGCCGAGTACGGACAAGGTTTGCAGCGCGACGAGGACATAGCAGACGTTGGCGAAGACCGTTACCAGCGACGCGCGCATACCCGAACTCATTTGCGTCTTGGGCAGAAACTCGGCGTCCAGCCATTTGCGCATGAGCCCAACCAGATACAGGCACACTGCACAGGTAAAGATAGCGCTGAAGATATGGGCGGGAACGATATTGAGCGCATGTAATCGCTCGCCACCGAGTACGTCGAGAATGCTATCGACCAGATCTCGCGGCGTTGTCCCGAGGCCGCCCGTAAGCAGTGCGATGACTGCGGCGAGCATCAATGCGCTGCGAAGGATCGCAGAGAGTACCGTTGCCACCTGTTCGAGATGAACATCTTGCAGCCCGAATAGATGCCTGATTGTTTTGCCGCTGGCGTGGCATGGCGAAAATACGGTTTCGCAAACATCATGAGCGAGCTTCGTCAGCAGATAAACGCTGCTCAGTACGAGATCGAACCAGACCAGTTCGTAAGTCAGGAACCGCGCGAACGAAACATAACCACAGAGCAATGCAATCAGAGAAGCTCCGACGGCAAGGCTGACGGCGGCATGAATAATGCCAGCGAGGGTAGAACGCGCCTCAGGCGATTCTCCGGCGGCGGCGAGCGCAGTGAGTACCCGGTTTGCGCGTAAAAGCGACATCCCGATGGTCAGAGCGACCACCAACGCCACCACGCCGCGAGTAAAGAGCGTAAGTTGCACGCTGGTATCGACGGCCCGGTTGATCTGCTCGATGGCTCCTGAAAACAGCAGCAGTGCGGCCAGTGTCCGTGGGAAAGGGCGTAGCGCGCGAGCGACGGGATCCGCGATGGCCGGCAACCGCCATGACGGATGTCGTGTGCAAAGCAATGCCCGGCCGAGAGCGGCGACCAGCGCGCAGGTCACAACATGTTTGATGATTTCGCTGGCGAAGCTTTGCAGCGCAGGAGGCAGCGCCTGCTGACGGGTCAACGCGAAGTAGAGCAGATCAATGGCACATATGGTGGTCACCAAAGACGCGACGACAGTCGAGATCGCCATCGCGCTGCGCCGTATCCGGCCTTCTGGAAGGCGGCGTAGGCAGAAACGTTCTGATGCTCTGTCAAGAAGCCGTGTTCCGATCGTTGCAACGGCCAGGGCGAGCAGCACAAGCAGGGACGTTGCAACCCGCTGCCCCGTTTGCCATGTCGTTTGAATCTGCCTGTCGATCTGCGCATTGAAGTCTCGCAGACGTTGATAGTCAGCCGTGTCCGGGTGGAGCGCCGACGCCCAGAACGCGGCGCTGACTACGCTGTCGGAACGAAGAGCCAGTTGATCTTTCAGATGGTTTTGCAGCAGTCGCGTGATCTGGGCGCTCAGGTTGGCAAGGTTCTCCTTGATCGTTGCCGCCTGCTTGAGTTCGGCATCGAGCTGCAATTGCTGAGCAGCGAGAACGCCGCGCTGTTGGGCGACCGCGGGAGTTTCCGCGGCGGATTCGGAAGCGGGTGCTGTGCCGAGTACGTCGAGCTGGGCATGCGTTTTCGCGCGATTGGGCTCCAGCGACGTGGTTATCAGCCTGTCGACGTCTTCGGCGACGCGGCGGCTCAATGCGTCCAGCCCGGACAGCTGCGCGTCGCTTGTTGCCGTCGAAGCACGCTGCCGGATCTGGTCCTGTTTTTCCTGAAGCGCACCGAGCCTTTGTAATGCCTCGGAGCCCGCGCCCATGGATGGCGAAGAATCAGCAGGAGCATCTATGCTAAGGGGTGGCAGCGTCGCTGCGTTGGAGGCAACCGGAATCAGGCCGAACATCGTCAGCGCGATAAGGTGAAAAATGACTGAAACTATTTGTCGCGCGGCGCAAGCGCGGCGAAGAGTATGCATTTGAGAGATCTGGCTCATGCACGCGATACCTAGGTAAGCGGTGTTGCATTCGGTCGCGGCCGGGCGTGAAATGAGGGAGCCGCACTGCGGTAGGAGAGCAAGCTTAATGAATCATACATGATTATAATATCATATATGATCGATACGGCAAATATGAACGGTGGATGCACGGCCAGCGCTTGGCCCGCTGATTTGCGATGGCGGCCGCTTGAGCATCGGCGTGCGCTATCCAGTTTGGGCGAGAAACGTTCGGCATAGTGGGACGTTGAAAGACGGAAGCCGATCTTGGATGCTTTTTACAAGGCTTCCCGCGATATCGGGCTCCCAACTAATTGGCATCTATCAAACCATTGTTTCCTGGACTCACGGGTAGGCGCGCAGGCGACGCGGTAATGGAGGAGCATCGACATGGACCAGAGCAACGCATTGCCGGATTCGATCCGAGCAGCGATTGAGGCGCACGGCGGTGCAGCGCGATGGGCCGAACTGGCGGAGATCGAGGCGACGGTTTCCGCCTGCGGCCTTCTGTTCACCGCAAAGCGACGGCCAATACTGCGACAAGTGCAGGTTCGCGCGTCGACACACGAGCCTCGTTTCGCTTTCAACGATTTTCCGCATGTTGGCGAAACGAGTGAACTTCAAGGAGAAGAACTTGTTCGCGTCGTCGGGCGAGACGGGGCTATCCTGGCTCGCCGCGACGGACCGCGAACAGCATTTCGTGGCTGGCGACGGCAAATCTACTGGGACGACCTCGACTTTGTCTATTTCGGCGCCTACGCGTTCTGGAACTATCTGACAGCACCTTTCTTATTCTTGCGCGGCGGCTTTACGTTCCAAGAACTTCCGCCACTGGCGACTTCGGCCGGGATATGGCCAAGAATCCGGGCGACCTTTCCCAGCGACATTCCAACGCACAGCCGGGTCCAGGATTTCTATTTCGATAGACAACATCGCCTTTGCAGGATCGATTACACCGCCATGGTTATCGGACGCTGGGCGCGGGCAGCTCACATCTGCGAGGACTTTCGCGAATTCGATGGATTCCTGGTACCGACTCGCAGGACGGTGAAGCCGCTGCCGGTTGGCAATGCTCCATTGCCAACTCCGACTCTCGTCGCGATCGAGGTCCACGATTTTCGACCAAGGCCTTCTGATTGACGCCAGTCCAATCGGCCGCTGCGACTGACGAAGCAAGGCGGCCGCGGTCAGTTGTTCGAGGTTGTGAAGGCACTTGCATGCTGACTTCGACTCGACATCGAGGTTGCCCTCGCCGGGCCGCCCGGCGCGTCCGCTGTCGTGACGGGAATGACGGTTTTCGGAAACTCGCGATAGTAGCTTTGGGCCGGCGCTGCCTGAACGCGAAAGGGATCTGCCTCGTGGTACTTGACGTGTCCGGATTCCATGGCGGGTTCCCTCACTGACGGGTTGGCGGCACTCACGATGCCGTGGCCCGAACGCGCGGTGCGTGGGCCTTTTGGGGCTGCGACTCGAGCGAGGTTGTCGCGCCGAGCACTGACCGGATGGCGCGCAGCGCCTCTTCCTGCGCGGGCGTCGGCGGGATGCGCAGCACCCGCCGGTCAGCCAGCAGCTTGTCGAGCAAGGTCAGGAGCCGGTTTCGGTCTTCCGGGCTGGCGAGCAGATCGGGCAACGTCTGGATAGCCTGTTGCGGCTCAAAAGTCGCGATGAGTTCCTGCTCCCCGCGAATGCGCCGCCAGTCGGCAGGAGGCAAATGCGGCAGGTCGTCGGCATATTCATCGACCAGTTGCTTGACTGTCTCGATGCGCGATAGCGGCAGCGGCTCGCCCTTTGGCGCGAGCAGGAACGCGGTGCGCGCGACCGCCTCGTTGTAGCCGCCCTGCCTCAGCGAGGCGAGCGCCGCCTGGACGAACGGCAGGCTGCGAGGATCGGCGGTGGCGGAGGTGCCGGCCCCATGCTCGGCGAGGCGGTCCGGGTCGTACATTGCGAAAAGATTCGCGTAGATGGAGAAGAACAGTGCTTCGATGCTGGCGTCTCTTACCGCCCGGAACTGATCGAGCGAGGCGCTGATCAATTCAGAGCCGCGCTGCTCCACCTTGCGCCACGGTTCGAGGTCGCTCGAGGGCTGCCGGCTGGCTCTGACAGCATCGGCCATCGGACGCAGCGCGGCCACCCACGGATTCAGGTCCGAGAATGCCCAGCGCTGGAGACGCAACGGATGAAAATCGCGCAGCAACCGCGCGGTCATCTCGTTCGACGCATGCTGCACAAAGGGTTGAACGAACAGCTCGTAGGCTCGCTGGTTGAACTCCGACACCACCGCCACGGCCTTGAACGGCTTTTCGTCCTCGCGCCGCAACTCGTTGAAATGCTCGACGGCTTCTTCCAGCCGGTGTTCGGTGAGCGAGACCTCGTATTCCGTTTTGCCGTCTGCGCCCTTTCCCTCCTTGATCGACATGCCATAGAGGCCCGGCGCGAGCGTCTCGATTGTCTCCAGCACGTTGAAGATTTGCGTGTATTCCTTCTTCGCCACCTTGCCGGAAACAAAGATGCCGAGATGGCCGACGTCCTCGTGCATCAGGGCGACGATGACCTGGCCGCGCGCCTTGATCTCCTCGGTGCTGCTGTATATGTCAGCGACCCAGTTGAACGCCTGTTGCGGCGGCGTGATGTTGTCGCCCATCGATGCGAAAAGGATGATGGGCGAGCGGATGGCACGCAGATCGAAGGATTTGCCCGACGGGCCGGACACTTCGCCGGACCACAGCTTGTTGCCGATGAAGAGGTTACGGGTGATCCACTCGATCTCTTCCCGGTTCATCAGGTAGTAGCTGCCCCACCACCGCTCGAACTCGATAAAGCGCGCCGGTTCCGTATCGATGTTGGCGAACACGTTGTAGTACTTGTCCCAGAACGTGTTGGCGGGGTTCAAATACTCGAAGTTGTTCACGAGATGTGCGCCGTCGAACTTGCCGTTGCCAAGATCGGCCGCCAGGGACGAGAGCCACGTGCCGCCCAGAATGCCTCCGGCATAACGCATTGGATTGGGCGCCTCGCTCTCGCTCCACGCCCCGCTCCAGTAAGACATGGGCGCGCCGTTGACCAGGATGGGACCGGTGTCTTCCGGCGACGAACTGGCAAGCATCATCGCGGCCCAGCCGCCCTGGCAATTTCCGACGATCGCGGGCTTTGGGCTGTCTGAATGCAGTTCGCGCACCTTCCGTACGAACTGCTGCTCGGCCGCGCACACGTCGAGCAGGGTCTGGCCGGGCTCTGGCTCCTGGAAGAACACGACGAAATAGACGGGATGACCGGCGCGCAGGGCAACGCCGACCTGCGAATCGTCCTTGAAGCCCCCGATGCCGGGACCGTGCCCGGCGCGCGGATCGATGATCAGATACGGGCGCTTCTTCACGTCGACCACGACACCCTCCGGCGGCCGTATCGACAGCAGGGCGTAGTTGACGGGCCGCTCAAAGTGCCTCGCGTCGAGCACTGTGTCATAGTCGAAATGCAACGCCGGCTTGATCCCGGCCTTGTTGCGCTCGATGAACTCGTTGCCGCGTTGACGCAAGGCGTCCCAGAACAGGACGGAGCGCTGCGCGAAATCGGCCGTATAGTGCCAGGCACCCCATGGTGTGAACTGCGCCAGGTTGGGAATGGTGAGCGCGGACGTGCCGTCGCCCCCCTTGATTGCGTCGCTCGTCCTCTGCCCGAACCGTTGCCGGGCCTCTTCCAGGCGATTGTGCAACAGGCGCAGGATTTTCAATGCGATCTCGTGATTGCGTGTCAGCTGTGAAACCTGGTCCATCTCATGAATCTCCTTAAGCGAAGCAACTTAACCTGGCATAACTGCCTTAACGTACTTTGTCGCCCCTTTCGTCAAACGCCCCCTATCGCAGCACACGTCGCACGCAGGCGTTCTTTCATGCTTCGACCACATGCGGCAGCAATGCGGCGCCACCTAACCAGCAGTGGAAGGTCCCATGCCCCGTTCGAAGAACTCCGCGGTATGGTCGATAAACGCCCTGACTTTCGCGGGCAACAGTGCGCGTCCGATGTATGCCAGGCGGACCTCGGCCAACGTATCGGCGATCTCGAAGTCTTCCAGCAGACGAACGAGCCGTCCGGCCTTTATGTCCTGCTCAACAAGGGCGATTGGAAGCAGACCAATACCGGATCCTTCGAGTACGATGTCGCGATTGAATATGGGATTGTTCGACGCAATTTCGTAGCTGATCGGGACCGCGATGTTTTCCTGATCCATTCGAAAGGTGACGCATGGTTTGTGCATCGAAGGAGGGACCGTGACGAACACATGGTCGGCCAGGTCAGCCGGATGCCGGGGCCGAGGACGCCTGCCCAGATAAGCTTCCGTTGTGACAATCACCAGCGGCAACCGCTGGAGCAGCCGCGTCACAGCCAGATCCGTCGCCAGCATGAAAGGCAGGACGATACCCAGATCGTAACCGTCGGCCGTCAGGTCCACGGGCCGCTCGGTCAATGTGATATCCAGGGTGACGTTCGGATGCTTGCGTTTAAAGGACGCAATCAGCGGTGCGAGCCACGTCAATGCGGTGGTCGTATGTGCGACCAGTCGCAGCATGCCCGCCGGCAGTCGACCGTGGCCCGCCGCACTGGCTTCCAGGCAATCGAGGTCATCCAGGATGCGACAACATCCATCGTAAAAGCGCTCCGCGGCTTCCGTCAGCGAAAACTGTCGGGTCGAGCGATGGAAAAGTCGCGCGCCCAGGCGCTCTTCCAGCGATGCGATCGCCCGCGAAACGACCGATGGCGAGAGATCCATCATTTCCCCGGCACGTCTGAAGTGTTTGACTTCGACGATAGTCCGGAACAGGCGCAAGCTTTCAATGTATTCCATGGTTCACGTCCCATCTGCTATCTGACGACTTGTGTAGATATCCTTTGGATATCAGTCCTGTTCGTGGACCTGTACCGCGCCGCACGCTGTGGAACATAGTCCAATGCCGTGCAACCGCGACCAGGGGTACTGTCCGGTCACGCCTCGCGCGCGTGGATGCGCCTGGTTCACCGCCGCACGTGAAAGCGCTGAGCATTCTGCCGTAGAGACACCAGAGAACCGAATCACATCAGATCGGCTGTTCTATCAGGCTAACGCTTCTCGCACAGATCATTGCGTGAGCATTAGCCGGTGTGGGCCCAGTGAGGCGCGGCCTGTAGATGGCATCTCCGACTTCGATTAGCCGACCGGTCAGCGCACAGATGCCTGGCACCCGCGCGACGACTTCGCACCATGTCTGGTATCCATAGTGCCCGGAGCGCGCATCGCACCATGAAACGATCAGTGTTTGCGCGGTCGGTTGGTCGAGTACCCGTATGATTGGCTTACCGGTCGAAGCGATCGACTGTCGAACCGAGGAACCGTTCAAGGCAGATCCGTGCGCAGTGGCTCGTTCGTTAAGTCTCCAATCGCCAAGCCTTGTGACGGTCATACTCCACGGATCAACAGCGCGATTCATAACCCGGCTCCCTCCGTGCAAGCTCGAACGCTTGCGCTTCGCGTGAGCGCTGCCCACCATAGCTGCTCCCTTCCGTCGATAATTACCGGTCCGATTGCGTCGGCAAAGACCTTTTTGATGTCTTTGCCCCTGCGAACATAGTCACGCTTTCATGAACGGCGCCTACCCGAAAAACACCGTGGCCCCGGCAAGTCCCCTGGGTCGGGGAGATCGTTCTTCGAGGCTTTACCGGTATGCTGCTGCCGGGCCCAAAGTCCTATGCGTGCGCTGCCCCCGTGCCGCCATGTGCGTTGTCGCAGGTGGCAGCCAGGACGCTGCGGGCCGCCTCGACCAGGACTGCATATCGGCAGCAACGCGTGCAAAATCGCTCGCCGCCGGGGACCCAGGAAATGCATCGACGACACAGCGCGAAAGCTCTGCCGCTTGCGCGATACACGGATCGATTGAGATGCAGCCTGCCTTGAGAACCGAGACAGCCAGATAATCGCGGGCGATGGCTCCGAGACTTTCCAGCAGCGCGTGAGTGTCCGCTTCACCCTCGAACAGATTCACAATGATGCGGAATTCCTCGATGCCCTGTGCGAGACGCAGGCGCTTCATGCAAACGTAAGTGTCTGCTACTGCAGCGGCCGACAGGTGCATGACGACGATGACGTGGTGGGCTTGCAACGCAAGTGGTGAAAACGCGCCGTTGCCGGCAAGCTCGGCATCGATCAGCACGATGTTCGGCGGGCTCGTGAGCACCGCGTCGTACTGCAGGCCAGCGAAGTTTTCGTGATCCGTATGGCCGGTGCCAGTCGAGTGGAACTGACGTCGACCACGGTCAACGGCCAGCACGCGCGGCAAGTTGCGATGTATCGCGGGAGCGAACACGCCTGCGGCGTGAATGTCTTGAAGCATTGTGCTCGCCGACCGCGCGCCAGGACATTCGTCCACCACCAGCACGTCCATACCCTGTCTGGTCAGCGCCATCGCGAGGTTGACAACGGCAGCCGTACGGCCGACTCCTTTCGAGCCGCCTGTGACAGCGACTACACGCGCAGCACTTTTGGCGAACATCTGGCGCAACCCGAGCGCCTGTCCGGAGACTATATCCTTCACTGATTCCCCCACGTATCGAGACCTCCGCGCCCATCACGAGTAGCGTTGACGGCCCGCGCGCCGTCGGTCATAACGACTTTCCGATCGCACGTTTCATCGACGCGTGAATTGTACGCCTTCTCGTCACTACTGACAATATAATCAGAAATGGTTTGCATGTCAGATATGGGTGACAGATGCAAAAAGCGCGAACGGCGGGTTGGCCCCGAACTCATCTGGTTCTTTCTTGCACGTCGGGAATTGAAATGCTGCGCGCTGCCTGAAAATGGAGGTAGCGGTACGTCTAGCCGGCTACAGCAAGGCTTGACGCCGTGCCTTTCGGGTCGTCTCGATCAACAGCCGAAGGCGCTTGGGGTGCGGCCAATGTGCTGTTGTGGCGAGCGGGGGTGGAGTGGCACCTGTCGATGCCTCCGACTGATGCCCGCGGTAACTTATCGAGCGGTTGCGTCGCCTTGGCGACAGCTCCGCGCCGCCATGCCGCGTTCACTCGGAAGGGGCTGCCGCGGGAATTGGGCTGTGCCAGTCCATTCAGTCATATGAGTCGCTATGGTGCGCCCATGGGTACGTCCGGGCGATGATTGTCGTAGACTGTTTCTTCCGGCTGTCGCGACAACACGCACGAAAAAAATCCGGCAAGCACTGTCTGAAGCACCTTGTCGCTCACCGTTTGCGGACTGCACATCCTGAAGAACTGCACGCCCTCGCACAGGCTCACCAGGCCAACCGCGAGAGCCTCGGCCTGCAGGGGCAACGGCCTGCCGTTGCGCTCCGAAAGCATGAAGATGTGCGCGCTGATCTGTTCCAGCTTCTCCTGCCGGAAGGCGTTAATGCGCTCCCGAAACGGGGTGTCCCGGCACGCGAGCAACTGGGCCTCGACCCAAAGTGGAAAGCAATCGTGTTCAACAAAAGATTGGCTGTAGTACGCGATGGCGCGGTCCTTCATTTCATCGGGCGTGCCGCCCTTCTCCATCATCGCCAGGAGATTCGTCCGCGCCCTATCGTCGTCGCGGCGCAACAAGCTGATCAGCAGATCCGGCTTGCCGCCGAAGTTTGAGTAGAACGCGCCGCGCGTATAGCCAGCCGCCTCAGCGATGTCCTCCACGCTTGTCGCGGCGAATCCCTTTTTAACGAACATCTTCCGCGCAGCCTCAAGCAGGCATTCGCGCGTCTGCTCTCTGCGCTGTGCCCGTGTCAGGCGTTCCCGCTTCATGGCATAAAGTACCGGTCAGGCCGACATCTGCGGTGCCGCCAGATCGGCATGCCTGTCAGATGACGGGTTTCGCAATGATCCGTCGACGCCCGATCAGGCCGCCTCGTTGTTTAAGTGACATTAGACTCATATCTGATTTTGTTGTCAATAAAGTCAACGAAATCTGGCACACGTGAGAGGAAATCGGAACCGTCATACCGCGCACTGGTATTCCGGACCAAGGCATCCAGACGCCCTTCGGAAAAGCGCAGAGGCGCGCTTCGCGAGGACGTCGTGAGCTTCCTTCGTCCGGTTGGAAGATCTTCGGGCGATAGCGTGCGGCCTTGAGTCGGCCGGCGACTGCATACGTCGCCCATCCTGAAGCGTGAGCGGTCCGCCCGTCTCATGCCAAGCAGCTTCGTTGCGGTGCCCATGATCACGCGACTTCCATACCGTTTGTCGACTGTGCGAGGCTGAGCTCCCCAAGGTAAACGCTTTCGCCCAATTCGCATTTGCGCCAGGCGCTGCCGAGGGCATGACGTATTTCGACCCTGTAAAGACCGCTTCCCTTGGTGAGACCACCGAAGCGGAAATCGCCGAAGCCGTCAGAGACAGTCTCCGCCACCTTCTGATTGCCGAGGTAAAGGGCTACGACCGCATCCGTGACGCACTCGACGACATCTCCCATCCGCGCGCTGACGCTTCCGCCGATGAAGCAGGTTTCCCAGCGCTCGAGGTCGCTGTACCACACGCGCGGTTTCGTGCCCAGGTTAGGCCGCAAGACCTTGAGCCCCTCGCGCTGGGCCTTCTCGGCCATCGCCGCGTCATCGAGCTTGACCGTCTCGAAGACGTCGGTGGGGCACGACTGCTGGCAACGCGGCTGCGGCCAGCCCTGGTCGAGTAGATGGGCATCGAAAATCCAGGTCTGCGGCAGTTGCAGCTCATCGTTCCAGACGATCGCCTTGTACGGGCAGGACTTCACGATGTCCTTCCGGCCCCGAGCCTTGTCCGGATCGATGATGACGACGCCGTCGGCGCGCTTGCGAATGGCGTCGCCGCCCACCCGCATGCAAGGCGCTTCGTCGCAGTGGTTGCACAAGACCGGCAGATACGTGGTCTCGACCATATGCGAGTCGCCCTGGACGCGGCGCAGGATCCGGATGGGGCTGTCGGCGTTGGCGGCGGCGGGCGCGGCATAACCGGGGAAGTCATTGCCGACGTGCTCGTCCCGCGCGGCGATCACGCAGTTCTGGCAGTTCTCGCAACGCCCCACTTTGATAATCAGGTTCCACTTGCTCATTCGAAATTCCTCACGCGGCGCGACCGAGCATGAATGCTTCGGTGCCTAGCCACTTCTCGACCTGCACCAGGCAGGAATTTGGGCTCATGCTGCTCGTGCCGGCGGTTTGAGGCCGGTCAGGGGTGAGCATGTTCATGCAACCGCCAATCTCGACGCACTCGCCGTCTATTTCGACCAGCTGAAATTCGGCGCTCGCCTCATACGACTTGACCACTCCCGCGCTAACCAGCGGCGAGACGTCGGCTGCGCAAATCACTGCGCCGCGGTCGTTGTACACCTTGACGAGGTCGCGATGGGCAATGCCTCGAATGGCCGCGTCGGCCGGACCTAGCCTCAGCAGCCAGAAGCGATGGCCACCAATCAGCGCGCGATGGTCATCGATGCTGTTGACCGAGGAGTTCTTGCCATCACAATGGGTATGGAAGCTGTAACGGCTGTGAGTGGCGATCAACTGCAGCGGATAACGCTGAGCCAGGTCCGAGCGCAGCCCCTCCCAGGACGGGATGTATCGGTTGAGCGGTGGTCGCTCGGGATTGTCCGCAGTGTGCCGCTTCAGCAACTCGGGCACGAACTCCAGCTTGCCGCTCGGCGTCTGCAGGCCCATGCCGAATTTTTCGGCGAACTGCGACGGCAGCGGATGGGGTTCCTGCAGGTCCTTGCGCCGTCCCTCCGCGAACCAGCGCATGTCCACCGGATGGCGCAATTCGGGCTTCTCGGGCGGCACGACGAAATAGCCCTTGCGGCAGAACTCGCGCCACGAAATGCGATCGGGCAGATCCGACGAGTCGAAGACCCGCCTGACCCAGTCCAGTTCGCTGCATCCCTCGGTGAACACCCCGCCAAGGCCCAGCCGGGTCAGGATGGCAGTGAAGATGTCGTAGTCGGAACGGGACTCGCCCAAAGGCTCGATGCACTTGTGCTGCAGCGTCATCACGCGATGATTGACCGTGCTAAACCCATGGTGGGCGTAGCCGCCTGAATTCGCCCATTCGCCGATGTCCCAGCGCTCCAGCGCGGTGCACGCAGGCAGGATGATGTCGGCGAACTGGGCCTCGCCCTCCATCCAGATCGACTGGTTGACCACGAACTCGATGCTCGGGTGCCGGTAGGCTTCAGCCCAGCGTCCGGAATTCGTCACCGTGCTGAAGGCGGACCCGCCGTAGCGGTAGATCATGTGGATCGGCGAATATCCGGGCATGGGATAGCTGAACGGCGCGAACTGGGCTTCCTGGGACATGCCGTCCCAGAGGTAGCCCGTCGCATGGCCGTTGATGATGGCGTCGGGCAATTGCTGCCGCGGGACCATTTGCTTGACCGGATTCATGGACAGAATGTGCGGCATGCGCTGGTAATTGTTCACCGCATTGGCGGTCCACGCCAGGTCGCCGGATATGCCGCCGTCGGCGTAGCCGGGGAAATAGAAATGGAGGTCGTGGGGCACGCCGGCCTCAAGGCAGCCGAAATTGACCCCCGGCTTACCCCAGCCCTGCATCGCCATCATCATGATCATGCAGCGCGCCCATTGCGCTCCGGTCGCACCGCGGCCCGCGCCGCCGAATCCCGCGCCGGTCATCCCGACCGCGAGATGGACCTTCCTGTTCCCCCATCGGCGCGCAAGCGCACGGACATCCTTCGCGGGCACGCCGGTTTCGCCCTCCTGCCACTCGGGCGTCTTGGGAACGCCGTCGGATTCGCCCAGAAGATAGGCCCTCCACTCGTCGAAACCGGTCGTGCGGGTGGCGATGTAATCCTCGTCGTATAAGCCCTCCATGGCCCATACGTACATGATGGCGGTGGCGAGAGCAGCATCGGTTTGCGGTCGGACCGGAATCCAGCGCCCGCCCAGCAACTGCGCGGTGGGGTTGCAGTGTGGGTCGATATGAACGAACTCAATGCCGAGTTCCTTGGCCCACAGGCGCCGCGGAGTCCCCTCGAATCCCGCATAGGCCCCGTTGGTACTTTCGGGGTCGCAGGACCAGAACACGATCATGTCGGCTTCCTTCAGGCAATCCTCGACGCCACCATAGCCGGATGGCACGCCGACGCGCATCGAGTTGCCGAAATGATGCATGGCACCCCAGTACCAGCCTTCCCAGCTATCCGGATTGGCCGCGACCCGGGTAAAGCCGATCAGGTTGGCAAAGCGCGTCAGCGCGCTGAGGTAGTAACCCACGTTGCCCCACTGGTGATGGGACGACATCGGGAAGGTGATGGAACCGGGACCGTGAACGCGCTTCTGCCGGTTGATTTCCCTGGCGACAATGTCCAGGGCCTCGTCCCAACTGATACGCACATAGGCGGATTTGCCCCGGTTCTGGGGATTGCGTTCGCCGTCAGGGTCGAAGTCGACCCGCTTCATCGGGTGAAGGATGCGTTTGTCGGAATAGACCAGCGACTTGAGCGTCAACGCGTGGGGCGCGACCAGGCCACGCCGTGGCGGGCTGAAACGGCGGCCGCGCGCCTCGATCACATAACTTGGCGCATCCGTGCTGTCCAGCTCGATGGGCGTCACCCGAACGACGCGGCCATCCTTGACGTAGACGAACAGAGGCCCGCCGTTGGTGCAGGTGGTGTAGCGGCGGGTGCCGTCGCGCAAAGGCGTGCCCATCGGCAGGCCGACGGTCCGCATCATGCTCAGGGTCTGCATTAGCCAAACCAACAGTTCGTCCTCGCCCTCGGTGACCACCTTGAAGTTCTTGGCAGCGTGGATGATTTCGCCTTGGTCCGGATTGGGAGAAAAGAACTTCAGGGCGGTGGCGACATCCTTGAAGACCATGCTCACGTCGGGCCGCGGTTGCCTGCCGGCGCTGGACCGAACACGTCCGTTCTTTAACCTGATGACGCGACCGATGCTTTGATCCGCAAGTCCGATCCAGGCGACGAGATCGCGCTCCTTCAGGCGATCACGATAAGCGGGAAAGCGGCGTGCCGTCAGGTCAAGAACCTTGGGCAAAGCAAAAAGAATAGTCTTGAGGACCTGTCGTTTCATTATTCGATCCAAAGGGAAGCGGGGTGCGCTAGCGGTGGCATGACGTCGCGGACCGCAGCCAGGCCCGGGGCGCGAAAAATAACGTAGTCGATGTCTTCGATGGGCATTCAAATCTCTCGATCGGTGCATTAACGAGTGGTACGCGCTAGAACGTGTAGGCGACGTTCAGGAAGACGCTCAGGGGATCGAGCCGGAGCGTCGATTTGGAAACGATCTGAGTTCCGGTCGCGGTGTGTCCGTCTAACGTAAGGTTGGTCTTCACCGGCATATAGTTCACAGAGGTTCCGACAGACCAGTGTTTTGTAATGGCGTAACTTGCCCCGATCTCGAATACCGGATTCCACGATGAACTGAGTGTTGCGTGTGCCGAACCGCCTGGACCAACGCTATCAGTGACAAACTGGCTATTGGTTGTCCGAACCTGGGTGAACCACGTATAGTTCACACCCAAACCGATGAATGGACGCAATTTCGAGCCGGCTGAAAACAGGTGGTATCGAAGTTCGATGGCGGGCGGCATAGGCCTCGTCGAGCCGAGGTTGCCATACTTCTCCAGCGTCCCATCGCCAATCAGATTTACTGTCAATGGCAGTCCCAGAAGCATAGCGACGCCAATGTTGTCCGTGACGTAGTACTCGGTGGTAATTCCCACCGTATCCGTTGACGTCGCATGCGCCCCGCTACCGGCTAGCTGGCGATTCACCGTTTCGCCGCCAATACTCTCCACGGTGAGTGGCGTTGCGTCGCCCTGTGGCGCGATGTGAAGCCATCCTGTGGACAGCGTAATGCTTCCCGCCGACTGGGCGTTTGCATTGTCGGTAAGCGCAGCCGAGCAAAGGCAAGCCGCCATACCGGCAGAGCTGATCATTCGTCGGTAATTCCTCACGTGTCTTCTCCTGTCTCGTTGCCCGGGCATTTTTGTGAACCCGTGGTGCTTCCTGTGGAACCGATGCGGCGCTCCGTCTGGGGTCGTTGCGTCGTTCCTCATAGGCTTCGACCGCTTATCAGGTCCGCCGGTTATGTCTGATTAGGTAGTTTGACTAAATGACATGAAACAGGCACGAGTGTTTAGAACACCGCTACTGCCTCGTACACGTTATGTGGAAATACGCTTTCGCGTAATCCTTACCATCCTTTCTATTCTTCGTACCTCCTGGTGTCGATAATTTAATCCGTCCAATTATTCGTTCTCTGCCTTTGGAATAATTGCTGATACAGCATGCCTCCATCGCCCTGCACGCTAGTAAGCGCGCATCGCCAAACGTTCAGTCTCGGGCGGGAATACGCACCACGCACCGTCGCGGTGCCGGTAGAAAAATAATCCAACCGGGTAATCCGAACCGCACTCGCCGATATTGGCCCGAGCCATTTTTCAACAAGCGAACGCAAGGAACTTTCTGAAGCAGTATTCATCCTCTTTCCTCTAAACCGACGCGAGCGTTTAACTCATGACACTGGCGTTTGAAACGCCGCATCGAGCCGCGTGCGCGTGACTGAACGCCCCCGCTGATGTCAGGCTCCTATCACCTTGGCCTGCTGTGCGTCTCTATCACCGCTGGTACATCAACATTGCTCTTTCCGTGATGGCCTCGCGGCAACCGAAAGCGAAAATGCGAACGGAAAGCGCCCGAGCGCGGAAGTCGCCAATTCTTCGAGCGCGGGGTCGGGAAGTTCGACGTGAAGCGAAAGCCCGCGCGAGGTATCTTCAATGATCCTAACGGTTGCTCCCTCGACGCCAGCCTCCACGAGTGCCGACTGTAACGCGTCTACCGTTTCGCGCTGTTTCAGCGCCGGCTTGAAAATCTTGCCCACGCCTGTCAACGGCATCGCATCCAGGATTCTGATCCGTTTAGGCAGTGCCGCGCGCTCGCCTATCTCGAGTCGCACGAACTCGGCGAGTTCGTCCTCAGTCGCGGTTGCACCCGGTTTGAGCTGGACATAGGCAATCGGCAACTCCCCGGCGTGTGCATCGGGACGACCGACCGCCGCCGCGATGTTGACGGCGGGATGGCGATAGAGCGGTTCCTCGATCGCTGCCGGATCGATGTTGTGACCGCCACGAATGATCACTTCCTTTTTGCGACCAGTAAGCCAGAAATAACCATCGACATCGCATCGACCGAGGTCGCCGGTATTGAGCCAGCACCTGCCATCGCCGAGGTCCAGCCAGAGCCCCTTGTTCTGCTCGGGCACGATATACCCGAGGAAAATGTTCGGGCCGGAAATAGTCAGCAGGCCGACCTCATCGATCTCGCAGTCCCGTACATATCGCCCGTCAGCGTCGACGATGACGGCTTTCATCGCCTGGCCCGGAATGCGGAGCCCGATTGAGCCCAGCCTGCGCTCCCCCAGCGGCGGGTTGGCGCTGCTCACGCAGGTCCCCTCGGTCAGGCCATAGCCCTCGAGAATCCGGATGCGCGTCCTTTCCTGAAAGGTCCGGAGAACTTCGACCGGCATGGGAGCCGCACCGCACAGTCCGTACTCCAGCGAACTCACATCGTACTCGCCGACAGGAATATCGAGTAACGCCGCATAAAGCGTCGGGACACCGCTGAAGAAATTGATGCGGTGATGCTCGACGATTTCCCAGAAACGTTTGACAACGCCATCTCCGCGATAGCCTTGTGGCGTGCCGAGCACGACCTGGGCGCCTTTGGAAAAAGGCAGGAGACCCGTTGCCATGACCGCATTCACGTGGAAGAGCGGCAGTCCGCAGAAAAGCGTCTTGCCTGGCCCGACGCTGTCGCCGAAGAATTGACCCGTGCTCCAGGCATTAGCCACCTCATTGCCGTGGCGGCGCATCGCAATTTTCGGCAGGCCGGTCGTCCCGCCCGTACAGAAGTACGACGACACGTCGTCGGCGCCAAAGTGCCGCGCGCCTTGAAGTATCGTTCCCGACTCCTGCGCGATGGCAACGCCGAAGTCGTGGATCTCGATATGCGCAGGAACCGCGCCCCGCACGCCGCCCTCGCCGTGCAGCCTTGAACACTCGTTACGCTGCAGCATCCGCGTCGCGGACTGTTTTGAACCCGTCACACGTTCGGCCAGATTCACGAGCACCAGATTCTTCAGCGAAGAAACCTTGTGCAGCACCGCTTGTACCTTTTGCCAAAGATCAGTTCCGGGAAACGGCGCCAGCGTTACCAGCACGCTGGCGCCTGCAGCGTTGAGGAGTTGGCCGATGGCTTCCTGCTCGAGCAATGGATTGATCGCGCAGACAATTCCGGCGGCCTCCCCACCCCAGATCACGAAGTGCGTTTCAGGGAGGTTGGGCAGAACATATGCGACGACTGAGTCGCGTTGTACTCCGAGGCGCGAAAACATGTTCGCGGTGCGCGTGATATCTCGGACGAGTTCGCTATACGTCCAGCACTCGGCGTTCCGATAGTCGTCGGCCGTTGCAAAGAACGAAAGTGCCGGTGCCGATGGATTAATCGCCGCGCCCCGGCAGATCATCTCGTAGGTGCTCGACGGGAGATCCGCCGGCAGCCCTTGCGTTTCGATGGCAAGGACTTCGTCTACGTTTGCGATGCCGTTCATGCTGCCTCTTCCACAACGACGTTATGCTGCACGCCCAGATCGATCGAGCGATCGTGGCTGACGATATGCGCCTCCACGACGTCCCCCACCTTCAGGTACTGCGGCCTGTCCGCCTGCATCTTCAGGAAAAGACGCCATTTTTCCGCTTCAGGCAGCTGCGCCGCGGCGCGTTGCTTTTCGGGCGATGGAATGCTCAGCGCACAGCCAGATGGCGTGCCCGTCGCGAGCAGGTCACCGATGCGCAGATCATGCACGCCGGAAAGCTCCGTCAAGGTCTCTGCCGGTCCATGGACGAGACCCGCAGTCGTGTCATTCTGGCGGACGGTTCCATTGACCGTCAGTGTCAGCACGAGCTCCTTCAACTTCGGAATATCATGTTTCTCAAGGAGGCAAAGGTAAGGGCCGACAGGGCCAAACGTGCGGTAGCTCTTGCCCTTGTAGAACTGCATCTGCGGAATCTGGATATCGCGCGCGGAGTAGTCGTTGACGATCACGGCACCAGCAATGTAGTCATGCAGGTTCTCGTCGGTGACCGTTTCGCGGGAGGTGACGTCGCGTTTGAGCACAAGACCGAGTTCGATCTCGTAGTCGAGGAACTGCACCTCCCTGGGCTTCACGAGGGGCGAGTCGGCAGGAACGATGCAGCTCGTCGCCTTCGTGAAGATCATGTTGAATTTCTTCACGTCCGGGTCCACGCCCGAGTCGATCATATGCTGGCGATAATTCGCGCCCTGGCAGATGAACTGCTGGTTGGCCGTCACGGGCGACAGCCATTGCACATCCGATTCGGGAATCGGAGAACCGTCCAGTACCGCCAGCCGTTCGACGGGGTTGGCTTCGATAAACTCGGCGGTCGACTTGAATTCGCCATGAATCGGCGTGATGGCGCCATTAGCGACTACGCCCCACTGGGCGCGGCCATCATGAAGGTAATGCAGAACGTGAAGTGCCATTTATCGATCTCCGGATTCTATGAAAGTGGGGTGGTTCAGGCGAAAAGCTTCGCCAACGTGCGCAGCTTGCTCAACGTCAGGTCGGGGCTGCGGCGCAGGTTTCTGAAAAGTCCCACGACGCTCGCGGGTGTGAACCTGGGCTTCGTGAAGCTGCGTGGCATCGTCGGTCCCCATTGGGCCATCGCCTCGCGGCTCACCGCATGGACACCCGTCGGCGCGTCCGCCGTAAAGAGGTCGCCGTCGCAATAGTGCTCGTGCTTGTCGCCCCATGGGTCTTGCCAGTAATCGAAGATCTGGCTGCCCAGCTTATGCCGACCGATCCCCCACGCGTGCGTCCAACCTTCGTCGCGCAGAATGCGTTGGCCCATGCCAATCGCGTCGGCGTCAACGACTTCGTACGCGCTATGGCTGTAGGTGGGCACGAAGCCTTGTGCAAGCGCGAGCGTATGGTGATCGGCTGGCTTGTCGCCGAGATCGAGCCGCATGAACGCGACGGCGGGCGAACCATCGGGAAGCACCTGCACATCGCTGGGGATGAAGCCGAAATGCCGCGTATACCACGCGCAGGTTTCCTGATAGTCAACGAGTTCGAGCACGACGTGTCCGAGCCGGATAATTTCCGGTGCGCCTTCGGGCGGTCGCTGCGTGCCGTTGATCCGGACCGTCGCATCCACGGAGTTGAACGGCAAGGGTGGCCGATGAAACAACGTCGAAGCTGGCTGCTGGCCCCATATCGCGTCGACGCGAAAGCCTGAAGGATCGGTCAGCCGTACCGTATAGCCGCCGCCGGGCAGGGGCGAGCGTTCGACGTCCGAGGCGCCCGGCAGTTTTGCAAGTGCATCAAGCTCGGCCCTGTTGTCGACCTGTAGCCCAAAACCAACGAACCGGGATTTCGAGGCCTTCCGGACGACATAGCAGAAGTGTGAAGCACCCGTTCCCCGCAGCAGCAGGAGCGATTCATCGCGCGATACCGTTCGGAGCCCGAAGTCACTGAGAAATTGCTCGGCTTTCTCGAGATCTGGCCGGTCGAATATCAGATAGGCCAATGCCGACGCTTTCGTCGTAGGATCGGGGTGACGGGCTGGTTGTACAGTGGTCAGGTTCATGGCGATAAGAGATCACACGGTGTGAATGGGGTTTCGAGACGGCATGCGGCTTCGCGATCACTGCATGACCCAGCAGTGCTGACCTAGCAAGGAAAGACTCTCGCGCACGAGCCGCGACGCATCGGTCGCCGGGCCATCGTGAACGACGGTCTTGTCGGGCCGCACCACGGCGGCCCAACCAACCGGTACGAGACGCGGAAGGAACACACCGTCGAGGTCCTCCCAGCTGTCATGCCGGGCGAGATGCGGCCGCTCTCCACGGTGTGCGATCTGCACAGTGCTTCCGCCGGCACGCGCGAAGGCTGCTGCCTCAGAAGAATCAAGCGAGGCTCGGGCATCTGTGCCAAATCCAATCAGCACCAGGCCCTGCCCGAACACCTCGTCGCTCGGACGCGCCTTGCCATCCGAACCACGTACCCGCCCCTGCCCAATGACTGCGCCGCGCACAAGCTTCGTCGGCGAGCGGCCTTTGACAAACACACCTCTTCTAGTTGTTTTTTTCGGCTGGATCTGCGATTCCTCGGGCTGCGCACGCAGCGGGAGCACCGGCGGCGAGAATTGCATTAGCCCATGAGGCCACAAGGCAATGCCGCCATTGCGCGGCGTGACGAGCTTTCTCATGAACCTTGCGAGCTTTGTTATCGCCTTCTCGTGGGGCCGCCTCTCCTCGTCGTAAGTGTCGAGAATGCGTGAATCCGCTCGCCCCTGCACCACCCATGCAAGCTTCCAGCACAGGTTGGCGGCATCTCGCAGTCCCGCGGCCAACCCTCGGCCGACGGATGGAGGCCTAATGTGCGCGGCGTCGCCCGCGAAGAAGACACGCCCCCGGCTGAATGCACTAAGGGTTCGCGTTCGGCAGCGATACACCGCCTTGCGCTCGATCATCGTGTCGTTCGGGTTGCCCGATGGAGCGACCGTCTCGCGTATGCGGACCTCGGCTTTCATGTTCTCGTGGCGCTCGTCCGGCCGCAGCATGAACTTCCAGCGCTCGCGCCCGCTGAGCCCGACCATGCACCGGTTTGGCCGACGGTGATCGGAGATGAACTCGATATCATCGGCTGGGCGCGAAAGATGCCGCGCAGCGGCAACGAGCCATTTCTCGGCAAATGTCTTACCCCAGAAGTGCGGCCCGATAGTCTGCCGAACCAGTGAATACGCCCCGTCTGCACCGACCACGTAGCGCGCCCGGACGATGTGAGGGCGGCCGTGATCAAGCTCCAGCGACGCGAGCACATGGTCGCCTTCTTCCGTGAAGCTGCCCAGTTCGACACCTGGCGCGATATGCACACAGTCGTATTTCTCGAGCCGGGCCCGCAGGCACCGCTCGAGTTCGTGCTGGTACAACGTGACGGGCTTCGGATAGCCAGCCAGGCGGCTCGCCGAACTGATTTGGCCGACCTGCCCCAGCATGGGCGTTCTCATCCGCACATATGGAATGGTGCTGGTCTCGAAATCGTGCTCCCCAATGCCCGCAAGCTGAAGGATGCGCAGCGCGTCGTTATCCAGCTCGATTGCCTGGCGCGCGATGGAAACCTCGGTTGACTTGTCGACAATCAATACATGCACGCCGTAGCGCGCCAGTAGATTGGCAATCGTTGCACTGACAGGTCCGCAACCCACCAGTAAGACGTCAACCACCGACGGTAATGCGCCAATCGGCGGACGAACCTGTTCATTCCGGCTCCACGGCGCGGCGCCGTCCTTTGCTGCTGTCTCCACAGTCACTCCAGATGTTGTCTGTTGTACTTGTATGTAAGGCCGGCCTTCGGGTCGCCTTTAATGACATTAAAGTCATTCCTGAGCGTTTTGTCAACCTAGACATTACGATCTATACTTAGGCATAACCAAGCTTGGATCCATCATGCCGAACACTACAAAGCGTCCTACCCGCGCGGCGCCAGTCGCCCCGGTTGCCGTTCCCGAACAACGCGAGCCGCGCGGTGCGCGTCGCAAGCGCGAGACGCGTGCCCGTCTGCTCGACGCCGCCCTCAGGCTGATGGCCGAAAAAGGCATGGAGGGCGTAGCGATCAATGAAATCACCGAAGCCGCTGATGTCGGCTTTGGCTCGTTCTACAACCACTTTGAATCGAAGGAGGCGATTTACGCGACGCTTGTCGACGAGGTGTTCGAGGATTTCGCTAACATGATGGATCGCCTCGCCGCTGGCCTTTCCGACCCGGCCGAGGTGATCGCTGTCGCCGTGCGTCATACGGTCCTGCGTGCGCAGCAAGACCCCGTGTGGGGACGTTTCCTGGTACGTGAAGGGTTTATTCCGACGCATGCGATGAGCCGCGGACTGGGCCAGCGGCTGCTTCGCGACATTGTGAATGGCATTGCCGCGAAGCGCTTTGTGGTCGCCGACCCGTTCATCGGATTTCTTGCGGTAGCCGGTACGGTCCTCTGTGCAATCGCCGCCGAGCTGAACTTCGTCGCACCGGGCGCGCCCGCGGCAAGCGTACTCAAGGAGCTTGGCTTTAGCGGGGAGCACTTCCCTGAGCGTACTGCAGCAATGCTGCTGCAGACACTCGGACTCAAGCGCGCGGAGGCGGAGAAGATTGCAGCGCGTCCGCTGCCGGTCGTGGAGGAGACTGTCGACGCCAATTGAATCAAGAGGTCCGGCGCCATCGGTCTGATCGGCCTGAAGTCAGCCGGGTGCGGCCCGGCGGAGAAGCCCGGTCGGGCCGCTAGCGATTAAACTCAATCACCTGCTAAAGCCTCGACGCTAGCAATCAGCTCGCGCTCCTTGTCGGCGTGACGCACCAATTCCTGTATCGGTTCAGCCTGCTAGAGTCGGGCATGACAACGCCGAACTTCTCGTACTCGCAGGCATGCGCGCCGGTGCAACGGCGGACACGAACGGCGCCGCCGAAAATTCCCGGACGACTTCGCCAATTTGAGTGCCTATCCTTCTCACTGCGACTCGATGGCCGTTGACGAGTGCATCGTAGCCGGCCGATACGGGCTGGCTGACTATGCTGCGGCAGGTCAATGTTCGTGAGTCGTTCGACTTGCGTACACTCCAGGTGACGTCAAGCAGCGCGTGTGAGCCCGGCCACGATTCAAAACGCTGCACGTCGACGGAGACCTGATACGTGCGAGCGTCCTCGGCGTGACCAGGCTGGTACGTGTCGGGGCCGCCCGCCTGTCGAGTCGCGGCCGCGAGCAGCGCATTGCGGATCTCGTCTGCAAGCGGCGATGCCCAGCGCTCGTTTTCCAGAATCCTGACGCGCGCCGCATCGACCTGTACGACGAGCTGGCTCCTTGCGACTGAAACCGGCACCTTCACTGTGCGCATGTCGATCCGGAAGGCCGGACTGACCGTAACGTTTGCACGCGTCGGTTCGCTGTCAGTGCCGAGTGTGTAGAAGCGGGCCGGCGGGGAAGCACAGGCGCTCAGCGCGGCCAGACCCATGACGGTCGCAATACGGGCGATCGCGCGCCGCGCGCGGGATTGGATCAGTTTCACCGTTGGTCTCCTTTCTTGCCGAACAGGAGCGCCTGGGGATGACGTTCCAGATAATCGGCGAGCGCATTGAGGGATTGCAGGGTGCGTGTCATTTCCTGCATCGCATCCTGGATGTCCGACTGCAGGGGCGCGGTCTGCCGGAGCGTCGTTTCGGCGGTACTGAAGGTTTTCTGCGCGGCCGCCAGCGTGTCGCGGGCTTGCGGAACGACCTCTGTGTCCATGTGCCCGAACAGCTTGTTGGCGTTTTCAAGTGCGCCGTTAAGATTGGCTCCGATCTTGTCGAACGGCACCTGATTCAGCTTCCTCGCAATATCGGCAATCTGCACCTGAAGTTCGTCAAGGGTGTTAGGCACAGTCGGCAGTTCAATAGGATTGCGATGAACATCGACGCTCGCCCGAGGCGCTTTCGGAAACATGTCGAGCGCCACGAATAGCTGGCCTGTCAGCAGGTTGCCGGTTCGCAACTGACCGCGCATTCCCTCCATGACGAGGTTTTCCAGCAACTCATGACCACCCTGCGAGTTCGGAGCCGGTAGCGCTTCGTTGGAGCGCCGGCTGAGCCGGTCGGGATACAGCGCCATCGATACCTTCATGCTGAAACTCTTCTCCTTTTCGTTATATTCGATACCGATGTCCGTCACCTGCCCCAGCGCGATGCCTCGAAGGTCGACGGGAGCGCCGACAGACAGGCCGCGCAGCGACTGGTTGAACCGCATCACGACATTGAGCGGCGCGCCATCGGGCTCGCGCATCGCGTCCGACTCGTCCGATGCGAGTCGGAACACGGCCTTCTCAGCGGCCGGTTGTCCGGCGTCCTGACCCGGCGGCGACTGGAACGCGAGGCCTCCGACGACCACCGTGGCCAGAGATTGTGTATTGAGCTTCAATCCGTTCGAATCCAGACGGAGGTCGACACCGCTTGCGTGCCACCACCGTGTATTGGTGCCGACATACTGGTCAAACGGCGCATTGACGAAAACATTGACGATGACGCCGGTGCCATTCGGATCCAGCGAGAAGCCGACCACCTGGCCTACCCGGACGCGATGGTAGAAGATCGGCGCGCCGATATCGACGGACCCCAATGAGTCGCCTCTTAGCGTGTATTGATGTCCCGGCTGCCCGGACGTGACGATCGGCGGACTTTCGAGGCCGACAAATGCGGTTTGCCTTTCCGAAGACTGCCCGACGTCGACACCGATATACGCGCCGGAGAGCAGCGTACCGAGGCCCGAGATGCCGTTAGCGCCCACGCGCGGGCGAACCACCCAGAAGCGCGTGCCGCGGCTTGCGAATTTTTCTGCCTGTTTGGTCAGCTCGATCGTGACGATGACGTGCTGCAGGTCCTTTGACAGCGCGACCGCCTGTACCGAACCGATCTCCACGTCCTTGTATTTGACCTTCGTTTTGCCCGCCTCCATGCCCTCAGCGTTGCTGAACGTGACCGTCACTGTCGGTCCCTTGTCGGTGACGGATTTGACTACCAGCGCCACACCGATCAGCGCACAGATGAGCGGCACTAACCAGATGAGGGAGGGAATCCAGCGTTTTCGCGGCTTGATGTCAGGTCTGGGTGGCGTGGGAAGATGCATCGCTCGGAGAGTAGTACGCAAATATGAGGTTATTTAGGAGTGCGGACGCCGCTAGAACGGTATTCGTTCATCGCCGTGAACCACGCGCTGGCCCGCAGCGGACGTCGTCCCAGATCAGCCGCGGATCGAATTGATGCGACGCGAGCATGGTGAGAATCACCACCGCGCCGAAAGCCAGCGCGCCCGGACCGGCAGTGACAACCGCAAACGAACCGAAATGCACCAGCGCGACCGTCAGGGCGACAACGAAGATATCGAGCATCGACCACCGGCCCACGCACTCGACGAGCCGATGCAGCCTCGCGCGTTCGAGCGGCTGCCAGTCCGGACTGCGACGGGCCGCTACGATCTGCAGCGTGAGAATGGCGAGTTTGAGCATCGGCACCACGACGCTGGCTACGAACACGACGACGGCGAGTGGCCAGTCGCCTGAAGTCCAGAAGTACGCCACGCCGCCGAGGATCGTGTCGTCCTCCGAGTGCCCGAGGGATGACGCGTGCATGATCGGCAACAGATTCGCGGGTATGTAGGCGAGCGCGGCGGCAAGAACCAGACTCGACGTGCGCGTCACGCTATCGGGATGGCGCGTGTGCAGCACCGATTCGCACCGCGAGCAGCGCTGCTCTGACGACGCCGCGATGTGCTTCTGCACCAGTCCACAGGTATGACAGGCTATGAGCCCGGCGCTGCGCGCCGTCATATGCGCCGCCGGCGCGGGCTTCAGGCCGAAGAACGTCGCGGCACGCGGGGCGCACCTGCGCTTCACTCTGGTCCAGCGGATCTCAGCGGGTTGTCGAAACTTTATTTCGTCCCGCGTCGACCAGAGCACGCGCGGATCGAAAGTGGCGAGAAACGCCAACATCAACGTGAGTGCACCGAATGCAAACAGTCCTGGCCCAGGGATCACCTGCGCCATGCTGACCATTTTCACGATCGTGATGACCACGCCGAGCATGAACACTTCGATCATGCCCCATGGACGGATGAGTTGCACGACGCGAAGCATTCGATTGAAATGACGTACTACCTTGCCAAGGCGCAGCGGAACGAGGACATAGAGAAGGGCGAGGAGTTCGATCAGCGGAAACAGGATCGCCGAGCAGAAGACCATCGTTGCGACGATGCGCATGTGGCCCGTCCACAACGAGCGCACCGCGCCGAATAGCGTCGCCTCCGACGTCATACCGTTGGTCTGCAGTTGTATAACCGGGAAAGCCTGCGCAATACAGAATGTGATCAAAGCTGCAACGGTGAGCGCACCAATCCGGTCGAGCGGCACGCCCGCTCCCTGCGTTCCTTCCAGGCCCGCACGGCAGCGCGAGCAGCTCGCAGTCTGCCCGCCCCGCAGCAGCGGCTTGCGAAACAGCAGATCGCACTCATGACAGGCGATCAGTTTCTTATATTCCATACAGGGAACTGGACAACCTGAAGTTCTGGCGCGTTCGATGCACGTGAAGTCCGGCTTGACCTTCCCGTGCGTGGGCGCATTCTTATTTCGGATAGGAAACGACTGCTCCGATACCCGCCGGTACAGTCGGGGAAGAGCGGCCTGATCGGCAGGTCGCTCTTCCCGTCTTCATCGACACGCGATCATTGCGACGACGCTGTTTGCGGCTGGCCCGGCGGCAGTTCGCCCATCGCCTGGAACAGTGCGACGGTATCGTTCATGCGCTGGCTTGCCGCGCGCACGGCGCCGATCTGTGCGTTGAGAAAGCGCTGCTCGCTGGCATACTGTGCCGTTGACGGCAGCGAACCCATGCGGCGGCGCGACGCGGTATCGTCGAATCCCGCCTGCGCTGCCTGTGCCGCTGCTTCAGTCGACGCGAGTGTCTGTGCGTCGTTATCCAGCGCGGCAAGCGAATCCGCGACATTCTGGAACGCCGACAGAACGGTGGACTTGTAGTTCAGCACCGCCGCATCGTAAGCATCGATCGACGCCTTGCGGTGCGCGAACAGCGCGCCGCCATGGAAGATCGGTTGCGACAGGCTCGCACCAATGGCCCAGAGTCCGCCCGCTCCCGAGAGCACCGCGGGCCAGCTAAAGCCGCCGCGGCCCATCGAGGCCGTCAGCGACAGGCTCGGAAAGAGCTGCGCGGTCGCAGCGCCGACATCGGCGGCAGCGGCCTTCACGGCGGCGTCGGCTGCCTGTACGTCGGGACGCGAACGCAGCAGGTCCGACGGCACCACGACGGGCACGTGTTCGGGCAACGTCAGGCTGTCGAGATCGGGAACGGCCGGGGCGTTGTCCGGCGTGCGCCCCATCAGCACCGCGAGCGCATGGATGGCTGTGGCGCGCTGCTGGCGTAACGCAGGAAGACTCGCCGCAGCCGAAGCCGCATCCTGCGTCGACGCAAGCGCCTGCGCACGCGAGACCGAGCCGAGCGCGTAGCGGTGCTGGTCCTCGTCCGCGGCCGTCCTGGCCACGGCAACGAGCCGTTCGGTGAGCGCGATCTGGCGATCGAGTGCCGCCACGCTGATCGTCGTACCGACGATGTTTGCCGCCAGCGCGCGCCGCGCCGCCTCCAGTTGATACGCCTGCACGTCTACGCGAGCGGCGCTGGCCGCATTCGCCGAACGCGTCGCACCGAACAGGTCAAAGGTGTAGGACGCGAGAACCTGTCCGGCAAAAAAGTTATATCGCACCTCGCTGGGACCAATGCCGGGCACAAGCGGTGAACGCCCGCGATCGACTTGTGCGGCACCATCGATTGAAGGCAGCGTCGATGCGCCGACCTGGGCGCGCAACTCATGCTGCGCGGCTGCGAGCGTCCGCTGCGCAGCCCCGAGCGTGGGGCTGTTGCGCAAGCCTTCCTCGACCAGTGCACTCAGCGCGTCCGACCGGTAAAGCTGCCACCATTGCGGAACGCCCACTGCGCCGATATCGAACTGCTGCGCCACGCCGCCCGCTGCGACGGTCTTCGCCGGCTGTGCCTCGGCACCGTAGTGCGCAGGCGAAGGCATCGCCGGGGGTGCGCCGTTCGGGCCGAACGTGCAGGCCGTCAGTGCGATGGCCACAGCCACGGCCATCACGGATGTCTTGTAGGCGAAGCTCATCATCAAACCTCCATCTGCTCGGCGACGACCGGTTGCGTTCCGCGCTCGTCGTGCCGGACCCTGAAGCACGCCGCGTACAGCGCGGGCAGGAAGAACACGGTCAGTACCGTCGCAATCGTGATACCGCCCATCAGTGCGGTCGCCATCGGACCGAAGAAGCCCGAGCGCAGCAGCGGAATCAGCGCGAGGACGGCGGCGGCGGCAGTCAGCATGATCGGCCTGAAACGCCTTATCGTTGCGCCGATAATCGCGTCGAAGCGCGGCTGCCCTGCCGCGATATCCTGATCGATCTGGTCGACCAGAATCACGGAGTTGCGCATGATGATGCCGAACATGGCAATCACGCCCAGCAGCGCGACGAAGCCGAAGGGCTTGCCGAACAGCAGCAGCGCGGCCACGACGCCAATCAGACCGAGCGGCGCCGTCAGCACGACGATGAAGGTCCGCGCGAAGTTCTTGAGCTGGATCATCAGCAACAGCAGCACGGCGATGATCATCAACGGCATTTCGGCATTGATCGACGTCTGGCCCTTCACGCTTTCTTCGACCGCGCCGCCCACCTGAATGCGATAGCCGACCGGCAGCCTGGCGGTTTCCGCCGCGAGCGCACGTTCGATGTCGTGGGTCACGTCGATGCCCTGCGCGTCGCCGCGCACGTCCGCCTGCACCGTGATGGTCGGCTGACGGTCGCGTTGCCAGATGACGCCGTACTCGAGCGTATTGCGCACGTGTCCGAGCGAACCGAGCGGCACCGGGCCGTGGGGCGTCGGAATCGCGAGACTGGTCAGCTGCGCCGGATTGACACGTTCGCTCTTGGGCGCACGCAGATCGACGTTGATCAGCTTGTCGCGCTCGCGGTACTGCGTCACCGTGTAGCCCGATAGCGTCATCGCGAGGAAGTTCGACACGTCTTCCGACGTGACGCCAAGCTGGCGCGCGCGGTTCTGATCGATCTCGAACGAGATCGAGCGCTCCGCCGGCTCGTCCCAGTCGAACTGGACGTTGCGCGTGCGGGGATCGGCGCGGACCTTGTCCGATACCGTCTGCGCAATCGATCGGACGGTCGCGATATCGTCGCCGCTCACGCGGAATTTGATCGGGAAGCCGACCGGCGGACCATTCTCGAGCCGGGAGACGCGCGCTCGCACGCCGGAGAAATCCTTCTCGAGTTTGCCGTCGAGCCAACGCATCAGTTCCTCGCGGTTTTCCACGCTTTTTGCGGTAATCACGAACTGCGCGAAATTCGGCTGTTGAAGCTGCTGGTCGAGCGTCAGGTAAAAACGCGGCGCGCCGGTGCCGACGAAGTCGACGAAGTGGTCGATCTCGGCTTTGCCGTCGAGCACCTTTTCCAGGCGCTTCGCTTCACGCAGCGTCGCTTCGAACGAGGCGCCTTCCGGCAATCGCAGATCGACCAGCAGTTCCGGCCGTTCCGAGTTCGGGAAGAACTGCTGCGGCACGCGCGTGAAGGCCAGCATGGAAATCGCGAAAAGCACGACGGTGACGCCGAGCACGACCCATCGACGCTCGACGCACCACCCAACCCATCCCGACAGGTGCCGGTAGAAGCCGGTGTTGCCGATTTCATGCGGATCATGGTGTGCACCGCCGGGTTGAGGTTTGCGTTCCGGCAGCAGGTGATAACCCAGCAACGGCACCAGCACGACTGCCGCGAACCACGAAACGATCAGCGCGATGGCCGACACTTCGAAGATCGAACGCGTGTATTCGCCCGTGCTCGATTTGGCGAGCGCAATCGGCAGGAAGCCGCATACGGTGACGAGCGTGCCTGTGAGCATCGGAAATGCCGTGCTGGTATACGCGAACGCTGCCGAGCGCGCCCGGCTCCAGCCCTGTTCCAGCTTCACCGCCATCATTTCGACGGCGATGATCGCGTCGTCGACGAGCAGGCCTAGCGCGAGCACGAGCGTACCGAGCGAAACCTTGTCCAACCCGATATTGAACATGTGCATGCAAAGCGCCGTCACCGCCAGCACGATCGGAATCGTGATCACTACGACCATTCCCGTGCGCAGGCCGAGCGAGACGAGGCTCACGACCAGCACGATCGCCACCGCTTCGCCCACCGATTTCACGAACTCGTCCACCGAGTGCTTGACCGCGTGCGGCATGCTCGAAACCGCCGCGAGTTTCAGACCCGCCGGCAGCGTGGCCTGCAGTTCGGCGGCTTTTGCGTCGAGCGCCTTGCCGAGGTCGATCACGTCGCCGCCCTTTTGCATCGTCACGCCGATGCCGAGCACCGCCTGGCCGCCGACGCGCATCTGGGTCGCCGGCGGGTCGTCATAACCGCGCGTGACCTTCGCGATGTCGCCCAGCCGGAACGTGCGCTTGTTGATGGTGATCAGCATGTCGGAGAGCGCCTGCACATCCTTGAGCGCGCCGCTCGGCCGCACGAACACGCGGTCGTCCGCGGTCGTGATGGTGCCGACGGGCGCCACGGCATTCTGTGCGTCGATCGCCTGCGCGAGCTGTTGCGGCGTGATCGAAAGCCGCGTGAGCTGCGCATTCGATATCTCGACGAAGATGTGCTGATCGGGGTCGCCAAAATAGTCGACCTTCGCCACACCGGGTATGCGCAGCAGGACTGTGCGCAGCTTGTCAGCGTAGTCGTGCAGTTGCGCCGGCGAAAAGCCGTCGCCTTCAAGCGCATAGATGTTGGTGTAGACGTCACCGAATTCGTCGTTGAAAAACGGACCGACGGTTCCCTTCGGCAGCGTCGCGGCAATGTCGCCGACCTTCTTGCGCACCTGATACCAGGTTTCCGGCACTTCCTTGACGGGCGCGGAGTCCTTCATGGCGAAGAAGATCATCGACTCGCCAGGCCGCGAGTAGCTCTTGATGTTGTCGATGTTCGGCGCGGCCTGTAGCTGGCGGCCGATCCGGTCCGTGATCTGTTCCTGCACCTCGCGCGCACTCGCACCGGGCCAATAGGTCTTGATCACCATCGTGCGGAAGGTGAACGGCGGGTCCTCCGACTGAGCGAGTTTCGTATAACCGATCACGCCGAAAAGCGTGACGAGCCCGATCAGAAAGATCACGAGCTGCTGATGACGCAGCGCCCAGGAGGAAAGATTGAAGCCGCCTTCGCCAGATTTGTCTGCCCCGGAAGACGGGACAGGCGCGCTCTCGCGCACGGGTTCTTGGTCACGGGAGTTCATGACGGGAAATCCTCCCGATGCAGGGGCGCCACCACCTGCACGTGCTGGCCCGTGCTAACGGCGTGTACGCCCTGCACCACGACGCGGTCGCCGTCGCGGAGGCCCGATGCGATGGAGACCGTGCGCTCGTCGTATCGCTGCACCGTCACAGGACGCAGCTCGAGTGTGTCGGTGCCGGTACGCACCACCCAGACAGCAGGGTTCTCGCCCTGATGAAAGAGCGCCGTCACCGGCACAGTGAACGGCTGTGCGCCCGACGCGTCACCGACGGCATCGAACGCAACGGTGGCCGTCATGCCGAGGCGCACTGCAGGGCTGGGCGCGTTCAGGGTGAGCTTGACGCGCCAGGTGCGGCTTTGCGGATCAGCGCTAGGCGACACCTCGCGCACGCGGGCCTCGAAGGTCTTGCCGGGTAGCGCCGGCAGCGTTACGCGCGCCATGCTGCCGACTGTCAGCGAGCTCAGCGTGCGCTCGGGCGCGTCGCAGACGATGTCTACGTCGCCCGTCCAGTCGAGGTGATAGATGGATTGGGTTGCCTGAACGTTCTGGCCCGTGTCGGCGTCCTCCGAGGTAATCACGCCGTCGTGGTCCGCTGTCAGCGTCGCATAGCGCAGATTGTCCGAGGCGAGCGCCATCTGGGCGCGTGCCGAGTCGCGCTGCGCAACAGCGGATGCGTATGCGTCCTGCGTCTGTTCGAGCTGCGCCGGTGCAATCAGGTTTGCCTGCGCCTGCGCCTGATCGCGATCGAGCTGCTGCTTCGCGTAGACGAACCGGTGTTCGGCGGCATCGAGCTGCGCTCGCGCGTTGGCCAGGTTACTGCGCAGATCGGTCGGGTCGAGCAGCGCAACAACCTGTCCCGCCTTGACGGCGTCGCCGAGGCGAGCGCGCCGTTCGATGATCTTGCCGCCCACTCTGAACGAAAGCGCCGTGGAGTAGCGCGCCTGCACCTGAGCCGGCAGCGACGCACTTGCCGTGCGCCCGTCAGCGTGGACGGCCAGGGCGACCACGGGCTTCGGCTCTGGAGCGGCGGCTTCGCGCTGGTGGCATGCCGCGAGCATGACCGCGCAGCAAGCCGCAAGCACCATGCGTGCGCACTGCGGAGATTGGACGAGGGAAGGTAAGAAGCGACGCGCAGGCGCCTGCGCGATAGGGCCGGAATGTTTCACGATGTTCACAAGACGGGTGATAACCCTGGTAAGAAAGTTTCCCGATGCCGTGCAAACCCGAGTGCCAGCAAGCACGGTTCGCTATCAGCGCGGACGCATAAAACAAGCTTCGTTGATACGTTAGTCCTACTTATCGACGTGCATGTCGGCACTTGCCATCTCGATGTGCCTCCACGCAACCAGTACGTGGGGCAGCGCCCGTTCATGCCTACCGCCCGGTGATCTGCGGGTCTGTCAGTTCCGGCCGAGGACTTGAGATCGACCGCTAACGGAATTTTTTCGCTCCGTCGGCATCGTTGGGTCCTTCGTACGTCCGGTTGTCGGCGGCTCGGATGAGATTAGACCCAATACTGAGCATATTGTCAACTATGACATAAAAATCTAGAATCCAGACATCGAATAACCACGACTACGGAGCCGACATGCCACAAGCCCCCAATCCGCGCGCGAGCCGCGGACGCTCTCTCAAGGCGCCAAGTGCGTCCCGCGACGCGATCAATCGAAGCTATCCGCGCGGTGCCCGTCGCAAACGCGAGACGCGCGCGCGCCTGCTCGACGCTGCGCTGAAACTGGTGGCGGCCAAGGGTTTGAGCTCCGTCACGATTAACGAAATCACCGAGGCAGCCGACGTCGGGTTCGGCTCCTTCTATAACCACTTCGAATCCAAGGAAGGCATCTTCACGGCGCTCATCGAATGGCTGTTCGAGGAATTTGCGGATACGCTCGATCGCCTCGCCGCGGGGTTGTCCGATCCAGCGGAAGTGATCGCCGTCTCAGTCCGTCACACGCTCCTGCGGGCCTACCGCGAGCCAGTTTGGGGGCAACTTCTCATTCGCGAAGGTTTGTCGCCGCGCCTGCTCAGCAGGGGTCTCGGCCTGCGCCTGCTGCGCGATAGCGAGAAGGGCATTTCAGAAAGGCGCTTTGTGATCGCGGACCGGTTCATGTCCGTTATCACCGTGATTGGCACGGTGCTCGCGGGAATTGCCGCCGAACTGCAACTGGCCATCTCATCGAAGCGGACCGTTCGTGCGCGAAAGGTGCTTCGCTCGAAGGAGGAGAAGTTTGCCCAGCGAACCGCCGCCATTGTGTTGCAGGCGTTCGGTCTCACACGTGTAGAGGCCGAGCGGATTGCGCGACGTCCACTGCCCACCGTTCCCGATGCGCCGACCTTGCCGTGACAGTGCAACTAGCGCGGCGTTTCCGCGCCATCGCAGGTGCGGCCGCCCGGTGCGATGTCGGATTGGTGGGTG
>NZ_VZQO01000033.1:0-87900 GCF_014397665.1 Paraburkholderia sp. UCT2 | reverse complement strand
TCAACGTGACCTGACCGCGGCCGCTGCGGCCAAGCGTGTTGCCCAGCCTGGTCGCGAGCAGAAGTCCAGCGATGCCGCCGCCGACGATGACGATCCGGGTGGTCTGGCGCGTTGTCAAATATCTCTCCTGCATGATTCCCTGCTCCCTTGCTCGATTTTTCAATACTGCACAGTATAGTTATCGAAGTCGGTCTGCGTCAAGTTAAATAAACTGTACGGTTCAGGTATCATCAGATCACAACGTTGAAAGTCGAAGGCCAGCTACGGGCGTGCCGCCGGCCATAGCCCAAAGCCCGCAACCTCGGCGTTTTTCTTTGATGCCTGGAAGTCGAGTTGCGCTGACGGTTCACCCCGGCGACGGGGAAGGAATCGACACTCGCCAGCGAGGGGAGCCGTAAGCAACGTGGGCGATCGCCCCCAAGGTGAGGTTTTTCGGGAGCCAAAGGCTTCCCTTCTACCCGGATTGAGCAATTGCCGCGAGCGCGAGGTCTCGAATGCGGGGCCGACCTCCTGGAACTCCTCACCATGGCGCACAAAGCGTCGTTCTCTCGACTCCTGGAAATGCTCACCATCCTGGAAGACCTCACCTCAACAGGCGCACTTCAACTTTTAGCCCTGCATTCCAGCGTGCTCTTCGTGCACTGGACACCGACGCGCTCCGCGCTCGCTGGTCCGAAACGCAATCGTTCACCGCAACGCTGAAGCCAGCGAAGCACGTGCTGCGCGCTTCGACGCACCTCATCCCCATCGCCGTTCCGACGCAACCACCGCTCCCGTAAACCCTCACCGTAGCGCCATCTCCTGGAATTCCTCACCATTCGCGCGTCGCTCGATCCGGGCGTCGCCCATGCACGCCATTCATATCGATCATTTTTGGCCCGAATTTGACCGCGTTTATCGCCGCTCATATCGTGCAGCCATGTCGTCCGGATGTGATTCGCCCCGCTGCGTAGAGCCATCGTCATGCGGGAACCTCAATCTTCGTTCTCCCTGAGCCATGAACTCTGACGCCGTGAATTCCGATCTGAGCGCCCCGCTCGCATCACGCCGATCCGCCGCCGCGACGAGCGGCGTACGACGTGCGGTCACGACCGCCGTGCTGGGTCAAATCCTCGAATGGTATGACTTCTTCCTGTATGGAACGGCCGCGGCACTGGTATTCGGCAAGCTGTTCTTCCCCGTCGGCAGCGATCCGCTCACCGGCACCATCGCCGCGTTCGGCGGCTTCACGGTCGGCTTCATCGCGCGGCCGATCGGCGGTGTGCTGTGCGGACATCTCGGTGACCGCTACGGGCGCAAGCTCGTGACGATGCTGACGCTGTTCGCGATGGGCACGGCGACTATGTTGATGGGCGTGCTGCCCACCTACCAGCAGATCGGCCTCGCCGCGCCGGCGCTGCTCGTGTGTCTGCGCATCGTGCAGGGGCTCGCCGCGGGCGGCGAATGGAGCGGCAGCATCCTGCTGATCCATGAGAACGTGCCGCAATCGAAGCGCGGCGCGCTCGCCGCATGGAGTCCGTGCGGCGCGGCGCTCGGCTTCGTGCTGTCGACCGGTGCGTTCCTGCTGGTGCAGAACCTGTCGTCTGCCGATTTCCTGAGCTGGGGCTGGCGCATTCCGTTCCTCTGCAGCGCCGCGCTCGTCGCACTGGGCTTGTGGATGCGCCGCTCGGTCGGCGAAAGCGCCGCGTTCGCTCGAGCGAAGGCAACGCGTCGCGACACCCGCATGCCGGTGATCGAAGTGTTGCGCCAATGTCCTCGCGAAGTGCTGACGATCTTCGGTTTGCGCTTCGGCGAAGGCGGTGCGTCGTACATCTTCTTCGCGTTCTCGATCGCGTATGGCCAGTTCCTCGGCATCAAGTCGAGCTGGATGCTCGGCGGCCTGACTCTTTCGATGCTGCTGATGATTCCGTTCTCGCTGTTCTTCGGCTACCTGACCGACAAGGTCGGACGCAAGCCCGTGTATCTCGCCGGCGCGATCGCGATGGTGCTCGTCGCATGGCCGTACTTTGCGCTGCTCGGCTCCGGCGAATACTGGAAAGTGATCACGGCCCTCGTGCTGGCGAACAGCCTCACGCTCGGCATCCTCGAAGGCGCGCAGCCCGCGTTCATCAGCGAACTGTTGCCGGTACATCTGCGCTTCTCGGGGCTTGGCATCGGGCGCGAAATCTCCTCGGTGCTCGGCGGCGGCCTGTCGCCGATGATCGCCACGGCGCTGCTCGCGCACTATCGCAGCGCGACGCCGGTCGCTCTGTATCTCGGCGGGCTCGGCCTGATCACCGTGATCGCGACGCTGCTCGCCCGGGAGACCTATCCGAAAGCGATGCGCATCGAAGCGCATCAGGAAACCGAATGACATCGTTCACATCACTGAATCAAGAGGTAACGCGCATGCACGCCGTTCATACCGCCAGCGCCCGCGCTTGCACCGCCGACGCACCCATCATCGACACGCAGGAGGACTACCCCGAATACACGGGCCCGCTGTCGCTCGATGACCTGATCACCGAAGTCGAGCGTCGCCGCGACGAGTTCGATGCGGTTTCACACGTCCCGCGCGACATGATCCTGAAGATGAAGCGCGCGGGCATCTTCCGCGCGAGCACGCCGCAACGCTTCGGCGGCGACGCGCTGCCGCCGCCACAGTTTCTGGCGATGCTCGAACGCATCGCGAGCGCCGATGGTTCGACCGCATGGGTCGCGGCCTTTGGCTCCGCGAACACGTATCTTGCGTCGCTGCCGGTCGAGACTCAGGCCCGCATCTACGCGTCCGGTCCGGACCAGGTTTTCGCGGGCGGCCTGTATCCCCTGCAACCCGCCGAGCGTGCGCCCGGCGGCTACGTCGTGTCGGGTCAATGGCGTTTCGCGAGCGGCTGCAAGGGCGCGGACTGGATCGGCGTCGGCATCGGTGGCGCGCCGGGCAAGGTCGGCGACGCGGACGCGGGCAAGCCGTTCACGGCCGTGTTTCCGGCGAGCGAAGTCGAGATCGTCGACAACTGGAACGTGGTCGGCATGCAAGGCACCGGGAGCCACGATCTGCGCCTGAAAAACAAGTTCGTCGACGAGCAATGGACCTTCGTGCGCGGCGGTGCGCCGCTGATCGACGAGCCGCTCTACCGCTACCCCGCCGTCGCATATCAGGCACAGGTGCATGCGGCGGTGAACCTCGGGCTCGCGCGCGCGGCGCTCGACCTGCTGGCCGGTATGTCCGGCGTAACCAGAACGACGACCGGCGCGCCGCGTCTTGCCGACCGCGCGTACTATCGCTCGGGTCTCGCGCAGGCGGAAGCGAATCTGCGCAGCGCGCGCGCGTTCTTCTTCGAGTCGGCGCAAACTTCGTGGCGCACGGTCATGGCGGGCGACGCCGTATCGCCTAGCGAGGCCAATCTGCTGCGGCTCTCCGCGACGCATGCCGCGCATACGTGCGCCGAGGTGGTCATGCAGGCGTACAAGATGGCTGGCATCGGCGCGATCTATCGCGAGAGCCGCATGCAGCGGATGGTGCGCGATTCGATCGTCGTCACGCAGCACGCGTTTCTCGGCGAAGGCACCTACGACGCGTCGGGCGCGCTGTTCGTCGGCATACCGCCGGTCACGCCCTATCCCTGAGCGACGTAGGAGCGACTGTCATGACGCACGACGAAACGCGCACGCACTTCCGCAACGCGATGGCTTGCCTCGGCGCGGCCGTCAACATCATCACGACCGATGGTCCGCGCGGGCGCTGCGGCATCACCGCGAGCGCGGTCTGTTCGGTGACCGATACACCACCGACCATGCTGGTGTGCATCAATCAATCGAGCTATGTGCATGACGTGATGCACGAAAACGCGAACCTGTGCATCAACATCCTCAGCGCGCACTGCCAGGACCTGGCGCGCGTGTTCGCGGGCATGACGGGTTGCTCGATGGACGCGCGTTTCGATCAATGCGCGTGGCAGCCGGGAGCGCTCGGCGCTCCGGTGCTTGGCGAGGCGCTCGCGAGCCTCGAAGGACAGATCGTCGACAGCAAGACGGTGGGCTCGCACTCGGTGATGTTCGTGCGGATCGAACGGATCGCCACGCGCGATGACGGCGATGGCCTCGTCTACTTCGGCAGGCAGTTCCATCGGCTTGCGCGTGCCGGTGTCGCGGCTTGCGAGGCGGCATGACGATGCAGGTCTGTCTCTTTCTGATCGGCACGAGCGACGCGCGGCAATCGCTCACGGACCCGCCCGCGCTGCTGCGGGCCGCCACGCAAGTCGCGGGGCTGCGCAAGCTGATCGTGCACGAGCCGATCGCGGGACAGGTCGATGCGCGTATCGCGCCGGCGGCGGATGCGCCGTCGTGCGTGCTGCAGTGGTACTTCGACGAACTCGAGCCGCTCGAAGCCGCGCTCGAACCTGACGGCGCGATAGCGCACGCGTTGCATTCGGCCATGCGCGCCGAATTCAGCCCGCAAAGCTTCTCGCAGCAGGTGATGGCCGTGCGCATCTTCGCGCCACCGCAGGCTGCGTCGGTCGAAGACAACGCGCAACGCTGCACCTATCTGGTCGCATACGAAGGCGTCGCGCAAGACTTCAACGCGTGGCTTACGCACTATCTAGCGCATCATCCGCCGTTGATGCTGCAATTGCCGGCGCTGCGCGAAATGGAGATCTACACGCGCATCGACAGCCGCAGCGGTTTGCCGTTTGCGCGCACGAGCGCGATGCAACGCAACAAGGTCGTGTTCGACGATGCGAGCGCGCTCACCGATGCGCTCGCGTCGCCGGTGCGCGATGCGATGCGCCGCGACTTCCAGGCGCTGCCGCCATACAGCGGGGCGACGCCGCATTTTGCAATGCGCAGCATCTACGGTAACCTCGCCGCATATTGACCGGCGCGTCGCGCGGCCAGCGACGTGCCTTAGTTTGCGAGAGCTGCGCATGAACAAGCTGAATCCCGGCATCGCCGATCTGAATCTTCTGCGCGTGTTCCTCGCGATCTGGGACCTGCGCAGTCTGACGGCGGCCGGCGATCGGCTCGGTCTCACGCAACCGGCGGTCAGTCATGCGCTGCGCCGTCTGCGCACTCTGTTCGAAGACCCGCTGTTTTCTCGCACGCCCAACGGCATGGTCCCCACCGATGCCGCGTACCGCCTTTATCCGCCGCTCGCGCAAGCGTTCGCGATCATCAACGAAGCCGTGCAGCAGCTGGCGAAGTTCGAGCCGTCGACCGCGCGACGGGTGTTTCGCGTGTCGATGTCGGACATGTCGGAGTTCTACTTCTTGCCCCCGCTCGCCGCGCTGCTCGATCGCGAAGCGCGCGGCATCCGCATCGAGGTTGCCAATGTGCCGGTCGAGTCGGTCAGCGCGGCGATGCGCGCCGGCGAAGTCGATCTCGCGCTCGGCTATGTGCCGGGTCTCGACGCGGGCTGCGTGAGCCGGACGCTGTTCGTCGACGAGCACGTGTGCGTGGTGCGTGCCGGTCATCCGCTGCGCAAGACGAGGCCGAGCCGCGAAGATCTGAGCGCGCTACGCTACGTGTACGCGAGCACCAATGCGACCGGGCATCGGATGGTCGAGCAATGGCTCGACGAGCTGAACCTGAAGCGCGAGGTCGTGCTGCGGCTACCGCATTTCGTCGTCGCGCCCGAGATCGTGACGAATACCGATCTTGCCGTGATCTTTCCGAAAAGCATCGCGAAGCGCTTCAACCGCGGCAAGGCGTTCCGGATTCTGCCGCTGCCGTTTCCGCTGCCGCCGATCGAAATTCAGGTGCACTGCCACTCGCAGTTCGCGGCGGACCCCGGCATCGCGTGGCTGCGCGAGACCATCCATACGATGTTTCATCAGCCGGCACGCTGAGCGCCCGTGAGCTTGCCCGCGGGTGCCCGGGCACGCCGGGCATATTAGCTGCACTGATACCCGCCCTGCTTTTCGGCTAATTTGACGCCACTATCTGTCGCCTCGACACTGCGTATCGTGCGAAGCCTTTTCTGAAAGGCCGCCATCCCCCCACTTCAGATGCGAGCAGACATGTCCTCCGTTCAATCCCCGATCGCGGCCGGGCGCGCCACGGCAGAGTCGGATCGCGCACTCAGGAAAATCATCATTGCATCGGTGGCCGGCAACGCGATGGAGTGGTACGACTTTTTCGTGTACGGCACCGCGGCTGCGCTCGTGCTCGGGCAACTGTTCTTTCCCGCGCACACGGACCCGTTGATCGGCACGATCGGGGCGTTTGCCGCGTTTGCGATCGGCTTCGTCGCGCGTCCGCTGGGCGGCATCGTGTTCGGGCATATCGGCGACCGCTATGGACGCCGCGCGTCGCTCGTCTGGACGCTGCTGATCATGGGCTTTGCGACCTTCGGCATCGGGCTGTTGCCGACCTATGAGCACGTCGGTCTGGCCGCCCCCGCGGCGCTCGCGGGCTTGCGCTTGCTGCAAGGCATCGCATCAGGTGGCGAATGGGGCGGCGGCGTGCTGATGATCAGCGAGAACGCGCCGCCCGAAAAACGCGGCTATTTCGCGGCGTGGAGTCAGCTCGGCGTGGGCGGCGGCTTCGTGCTGTCGGCGGGCGCGTTCCTCGCGGTGCAAGCGCTGCCGCACGATCAGTTCATGTCATGGGGATGGCGTCTGCCGTTTCTCGCGAGCATCGTGATTTTCGCGCTCGGCGTGTACATCCGTCACAACCTGCCGGAGAGCCGCGACTTCGAGAACGCGGAGAAAGCCGGCAAGACCGCGCATATGCCGGTGCTCGAAGCGATCAAGCGTCACCCGAAAGAGATCCTGATGGCGATGGGTCTGCGGGTCGCGGAAAACGGCGGCGCCTATATCTTTCTCGCGTTCTCGCTCGTGTACGGCAAGTTCGTCGGCATTTCGAATTCGGTGATGCTGACCGGCGTGATGCTCGCGATGGTGGTCGAAATGGGCGCGATGCTCGCGTGGGGCAAGCTGTCGGACCGCATCGGGCGCAAGCCGGTGTATATGATCGGCGCGGTGTCGCTCGTGGTGATGGCGTTTCCGTTCTTCTGGCTGCTCAACACGCAGTCCACGCCGCTGATCTGGCTCGCGCTTTTGCTCGGCACGGCCGTCTGCCACGGCGCGATGATCGGCACGCTGCCAGCGCTCGTCGGCGAACTGTTCAGCACCGAAGTCCGCTATTCTGGCGTGGCGCTCGGTCACGAAGTCGCGTCGATCTTCGCGGGCGGCCTGTCGCCGCTGATCGCGACCGCGCTGCTCGCGCACTACCAGGCCTACTGGCCGGTTGCCGTGTTCCTGATCTTGCTCGGTCTCGTTACCGTCGTCACGCTGAAGTTCACGCACGAAACGCGTCAGCCGTAATGCTTCGCCTGCCTGGCGTGCAAGCCTTCGCGCGGTGACGTGTATCGCGCGAAGGCTTCGCTTTGGCCCGCGCAGTCTGAGGTAAAGGAGTGCGGTAACATGGCACTCCCCCAAAGACCCGGTCCTCATGTCAGCGCATGAAAGTCGACACCACCACCGTTCGTCTCGTCGTCGCGATGGTCGAAGAGGGCAGCATCTCGCGGGCGGCCAACCGGCTGGGACTCGCGGTGGCGGCGGCGTCGCGGCGCGTGTCGGATCTCGAGGAGCAACTCGGCACGAAGCTCTTCAGGCGCGTACCGCACGGCGTGGAAATGACCGAGTCGGGTGGCAAGCTGCTCGGCTATCTGCAGCAGGTCGACACGCTGGTGGACCGGCTCGCGAGCGAGGCGCAGGCACTCGTGAGCGGGTTCGACGGACGCATCGTGATCGGCGCGCCGAAAGCCGTGATCATCGAGTTTCTCGCCGCGGATATCGCCGCGATCCGGAATGCCTATCCGGGCATCTCGCTGAAGATCGTCGAAGAGAACAGCCGCATCGTGCAGCAGATGTTGCGCGACAAGATGATCGACATCGGCATCTACGAAAAGAAGAGCGGCTTTCTCGATCTGCCGCAAATGCGCTATCGCGAGGACCGGCTGGTGCTCGTTTATAGCCGCGCACACTTCCATCTTGATCCGCAGCCGATCACGCTCGACGCCTTGCTCGAGCTTCCGCTCGTCAGCCTCGGCAAGGGCTCGGCAATCCTTGCCGCCGTGCAGCGCGCGTTTCACAGCCGCGGCCGCCGCTTCGATTGCGACTATCTGGTCAATGGTTTCGACACGATGCTCGCCGTCGTGCGGCACGGGCTCGGCGTGGGTCTGATGCCGCCCGACGTGCTGCGCAGCTTCCATCCCGAGGACGGCCTCGGCGTCGTCGAGCTCGCGGGTGACTGGCATCAACGTAGCTACGTACTGTCTTGTGTGGAAGGACATGCGCAGGCGCAGACGCTGCGCAACGTCGAAGCCGCGCTCACGGCCGGACGGCGCGTGGCCGGCCGCTGAAGCGCGGGCGCAGCAGTTCCTGCGCTCGACCCCCTCGACTGCAAAGCACCACCCCCTTCGTCTTTTGCGAAACCAGGTATGACCGTCGCATTCTTGCGGCGGCACCCTCGCGTGCGCGACAGTTGACGCACGCCGACACGGTGCTGCAACGGCCGGCCGCGCGACGCGCTTCGCGCGACAGCGGCCCGGCAGGAAAAACAGGAGACGACATGACGCAAAGCCACGCACAAACACCATCCAGCGACGACGCGGATACGGACAACCGGCCGTTGCCGCTGCAGGGCATCCGTGTGCTCGACGTCAGCCAGGTGATGGCCGGCCCGTTCGCCTGCATGATGCTCGCCGATCTCGGCGCGGACGTCATCAAGGTCGAACCCCTCGAAGGCGACCAGACGCGCGGCGCCATGGGCTTCAAGATGAAAGGCCCGGACAGCATGGGCTTTCTGAACATGAACCGCAACAAGCGCTCGGTCGCGCTGGACCTGAAGACCGACGACGGGCGCGAGTTTTTCTACAAGCTGGCCAGGACCGCCGACGTGATCGTCGAGAACTATCGGCCCGGCGTGGTTCAGCGGCTGCGGATCGATTACGGGACGATCCGTGAAATCAACCCGAAGATCGTCTACGCGAGCATCTCGGGCTTCGGTCAGAGCGGCCCGTGGTCGCAGCGCCCCGGCTTCGACCTGATGGCGCAGGCCATGTCCGGCGTCATGAGCGTGACGGGCTACAAAGGCGGCAAGCCCGTGAAGGCCGGCGTGCCGGTGGCGGACATCGGCTGTGCGCTGTTCGCCGTGTACGGCGTGCTTTCCGCTTATATCGGCGCGCAGAAGACCGGGCAGGGGCAACACATCGACGCGTCTCTGTTCGATTCGGCGATGGCCTTCTCGATCTGGGACATGTCGGATTACTGGGGAACGGGTGTCGAGCCGACGCCGCTTGGCACCAGCAACAAGATGAGCGCGCCGTATCAGGCCGTGAAGGCGCGCGACGGTTACTTCGTAATGGGCGCAACCAACCAGAAGCTGTGGTCGCGTCTTTGCGAACTGCTGGAGCGGACCGATCTGCTGACGAATCCCGAGTTCGGGACCGTTTCGCTGCGCCTGAAGAACCGCGAAGCGCTGATCGAATCGCTCGAGAAGTCGTTCGGCCAGCGCGACTGCGAGGCATGGATCGAGACGATGCTGGCCGCGGGCATTCCCGCCGGACCGATCCTGTCGTATCCGCAAGCCTTCAGCAGCGAACATGCGCAGTATCGCCGCATGTGCATGGAGATCGACCATCCGGTTGAAGGCAAGGTCAAGAACATCGGCTTTCCGGTCAAGATGCTCGGTACGCCGCAGCGCGTGCGACGCCATCCGCCGCGGCTGGGCGAGCACAACGACGAGCTTTACGCAGAGATCAACGGGGCCGCGAAATGAGCGAGGCGACGAGTGAGAAAGTCAGGCTCGAACGTCTGACGGAGTCGGTCGCGCAGATCGTGATCGACCGCCCCGAGCGGCACAACGCGATGTCGATTCCGATGTACGAGACCTTGCTGGCCTTGATCGACCAATGCCGCGCGGACGAAACCGTAGGTTGCATCGTTCTCCGCGGCGCGGGCGGCAAGTCCTTTATCTCAGGCACCGACATCGACTACTTCCGCGACTTTACGGCAGGCTCGCAGGGCGTCGAATACGAAGCGCTCGTCGAACAGGTGATCGACGCGGTCGAACGCATTGCGGTGCCCACCGTCGCCGCGATCGACGGTTGGGCCGTGGGTGGCGGACTCGCCATCGCTACCGCGTGTGACTTCCGCATCTGTGCGCAGGGCTCGCGCTTCGGCGCGCCGATCGCAAAGACGTTATCGAACACGCTGTCGTCACGCAATCTCGCGAGGCTCGTGGCGGCATTCGGCGTGCCGCGCGTGAAGAAGATGCTGCTGCTCTCCGATTTCCTCAGCGCCGCCGAAGCGCACGCGTGCGGCTATGTGTATGACGTCACGGCGAAGGAACAGGTCGGCAACGCGGCGTGCGCGCTCGCCGAGCGGCTCGTTGCGCTATCGCCCGTGACGCAGCATGCGGTCAAGGAGAGCTTGCGGCGCATCGTGATCGATCAAAGCCTCGCAGACGAGGATCTCGTCGAGCAGGTGTACGGCAGCCAGCGGTTCCGCGACGCCGTCGCGGCCTTCGGCTCGGGAACGCCGAAAGGCTGAGCGTCCCGGATCGCGCGCGCAATCGCGTGGCTTCACCACAAAAAATAAACCGCATCTGGAGGACGACACATGAAACGCCTGTCGCTGAAGGCCACCACCACCGTGCTGGTGATGTTGTGCCTGATGTATTTCATCACCTATGTGGATCGCGTCAACATCAGTACGGCAGCGGGGCAGTTCAAGAGCGAGCTCGGCCTCAGCAATACGCTGATCTTCCTTGCCGCGGCGATGTTCTTCAACGAAATGAACGTCGGCCCGATGTGGGCGATTCCGATGGACGTCGCCTACGACCGCTCCGGCACGGCCAGCGGCATCATGAGCGGCACCGGCTTTACTGCGGCGATCGTGAGCCCAGTCATCGCCGGGTTGGTCGCCGACCGGTTGCACAGCTGGGATCTGACGTTCGTACTGTCGATCGGCGTGATGCTGTTCGGCATCGGGCGCTTGACACTTCAGCATAAAATAAATCGCATTGATGCAAGCGCGGTTTTTTAATCTATTTTGCTTATTCGATGCGGGGCGCTAATCTCGGCATATCGTCCCCCCAGGAATACATCGGAAGGCAATCATGCAAGCGCAAACCCTGAAGGTTCGGGTCGATGCCTTGTGCGAAGAAGCGCACGGCGTCCGCTCGTTCAGCATTTCGCGGCTCGACGGGCTGCCGTTCGAGCGCTACGAACCCGGCGCCCATATCGACGTCACGAGTCCTTCGGGCGTCACGCGGCAATACTCGTTGTGCGGTGACCCGGAGTGTATCGAGTCGCAGATTTTCGCGGTGAAGAAGGAGGAGCAATCGCGCGGCGGCTCGCGCTCGCTTCATGAAGAGGTGAGCGTCGGCACCGAGCTGTCGGTCGGCGCGCCGCGCAACCTTTTTCGTCTCGAAGAAAGCGCGGACGAGCACATCCTGATCGGCGCGGGCATCGGCATTACGCCGTTGCTGTCGATGGCTTATCGGCTCGCCGCGCGGCACGCGCGCTTCACGCTGCACTATTTCGCCCGCAGCGAGGCGCACGCGGCCTTCATGACGCTGCTCACGCGCGAGCCGTTCGCACGGCACGCGAAGCTGCATTTCGGCGTGCAGCCCGAGGAGCTGAAACCCGCGCTCGATGCGTGCCTGCTCGATGCAGGCGCGAACGCGCATGTCTACACGTGCGGTCCCTCGCCGTTCATGGATTTTGTCGTAGCGAGCGCCCAGCAACGCTTGCCCGCGGAGGCGATTCATCTCGAACGTTTCAAGGCGGAACCGGCTCCTGCGGCCGAAGCGTCGCTCGACAGCTTCGACGTGCAATTGGCGAGCAGCGGTCAGACGGTGCGAGTCGATGCGAACACGTCGATCGTCGACGCGCTCGCGTCGATCGGTATCGAAGTGGACACGTCATGCGGCGAAGGCGTGTGCGGTACCTGCATGGTCGATGTGGTCAGCGGCGAGCCCGAGCATCGCGATCACTGCCTGAGCAAGGCCGAGCGCGCGAGCAATAGCGTGATCTGCTGCTGCGTGTCGCGCTCGCGAACCCCCGTGCTCGTGCTCGACCTCTGATTTACCTGCGCGCAATCACATTTTCTCGAATCCCGCGAGGATCTCGGCGATGAGGCCGCGCATCCACGCGATGCCTTCGTCTTCGTGGAAGTGCTCGTGCCAGTGCATCGTCACGGCGGCCTTCGGCAGCGGCACGGGCAGTGCATAGATCCGGAACGCGTCGCCGCGATTGAGGATATGCGCGAGCCGTTCGGGCAGCGTCGCGAACAGATCCGTCGCGGCCAGCACGCCAGGCACCGCGACGAAGTGCGGCAACGCGAACGCGATATTGCGGCCGACGCCTTGCGCGCGCAGCGCGTCGTCGAGCGCATGGTGACTGTGTTCGAGCGAGCGCACCTGGATGTGCGACGCGGCCACAAACCGTTCTAGCTTCAGCGTGTCACCGCTCGGCAGGTCGCGGCGCTTGCGCGTCATGCACACATACGATTCCTCGAACAGCAGGCTATGGCGCGTGCGCGGCAACAGCGACGGCAGATTGCCGATCGCGAAGTCCAACCGGCTCGAGCGCAGCGCCTCCTCGATCTCCTCCACCGGCAACGGCTCGACGACCAGCTTCGCGCGCGGCGCGGACTTCTGCAGCGCCGCGCACAGCGCGGGCAGATAGGCCATTTCGCCCGCATCCGATAGCGACAGACGAAACGTGCGCGTGCTCGTCGCCGGATCGAAACGTTCCGCGTAACGCAGCGCCTGACGCACGGTATCGAGCGCGTGGCCGACGATTTCCGCGAGTTCGAGCGCGACGGGGGTCGGCTGCATACCCGCGCGCGTGCGGATAAAGAGCGGATCGTCGAACATCGTGCGCAGACGGCCGAGCGAGTAGCTGACCGCGGGTTGCGACAGCGCGAGGCGTTCGCCCGCTTTCGTCAGGCTGCGCTCCTCGACGATCGCCTGAAACACCCTCAGCAGATTGAGATCGACGTGGTCGATGGAGGTCATGGGGTCTCTTGTGATATCAGCCGAACTTATTCGGCAACCTGTTTTTAATCGATTTGACGCATGATCGTCGCAAAGCGAGACTGATGTCAACGAGAGGATGCGCTGATGTGTTGCACGCGACTCGTCGCGTCGATGTGCGTCTTCATTTCAACCACGCAACTGTTCCCCGCATACGATGAGTACGCCGATCTATCAAACCATCGACACCAGCGCTTTAGCCAGGCGCGCCGAGGCCGATCGCATCGCGCCTTCCCTCTACTACGATCCCGAACTGTTCGAAGTCGAACTGGAGCGCATTTTCTACAAGACGTGGATCTGGGTCGCGCATGACAGCGAGCTGCCGAAGGCCGGCGATTTCATCACGACGACGATCGGCCGGCAGCCGGTGATCGTTGTGCGCGACAAGAGCGGCGCGGTCAACGTACTGCAAAACCGCTGCCGGCATCGCGGCGCAACCGTGTGCGAAGAGCACAAGGGCAATGCGAAGGGCTTCACGTGCCCGTATCACAGCTGGTCTTATGCGCTCGACGGCACGCTGCGCGCTCTGCCGTACGGCGACGGTTACGAAGGCGTATGCGAAAAGGGCGATCTGCCGCTCAAAAAGCTGCGCGTGGGCGTCTATCAGGGCCTCATTTTCGCGAGCTTCAACGAAACGATCGAACCGCTCGAAGACTTCCTCGGCGGCGCGAAGCCGTGGATCGACCTGTTCATGAAGCAGGGCGCGGGCTATCCGATCAAGGCCAACGGCGAGCACAAGTTCAAGTTCAAGGGCAACTGGAAGATCCAGCTCGAAAACACGACGGATCTGTACCACTTCCCGGTCGTGCACAAGTCGTGGATGAAGTCGATCGACGACGAAACCGCCGCCGCGATCACCAGCTTCATGACGAGCGACCAGGCGTTCTGCCGCTCGCTTGGCAACGGTCACAGCCTCGCGGTGCTGATGCCCGAGATCGTTGATCTGGACCGCGACGATGGCGCGCCGCTGCCCGAGCGCTTCAGCGAACTCGCCGCGCAACTCGCGCAAAAGCACCCGCCGGAAGAAGTGCGCCGCATCGTGCGCTCGCTGATGGGCGTCGGCTTCAACCTGAATCTGTTCCCGAATCTCGCGCTGTCGATGGCGTTCTTCCGCGTGCTGCGGCCGATTTCGGCCGAGGAAACGGAGATTCGCCACGTCGCGCTCGCGATGGACGGCGGTCCTGAAGAAGCGAACCGCGTGCGCCTGCGCATTCACGAGCACTTCCAGGGCCCGTTCGGCTTCGGCAGTCCCGACGACGCCGAAGCGTGGGAGCGCGTGCAGCGCGGCTCGCATGCGGGACCGGACGTACCGATCCTCGTCAATCGCGGTCTGAATCGCGAAACGACCGCCGCGAACGGCGAGAAAACCGCCCACGCAACCGATGAAACCGGCATGCGCGAAGCCTACAGGCAATGGCGCGCAATGATGGAGCAGGCATGATGGACGACAGAAACGCACTCTTTTCCCACCAGACCTTTGCGCGCGCGATCGAGTTCATCTGGCGCGAAGCCGAATTGCTCGATCGACGCGACTATCGCGAGTGGCTCGAGTTGTGGGACCCGGCCGGCTATTACGTGGTGCCGATCGATCCGAACACGACCGATTACGCGGCAACGCTGAACTACGCGTACGACGATCGGCACATGCGCGAGCTGCGCGTGCAGCGCATGACGTCGGGCTATTCGGCATCCGCGTCGGATGCCGCGCGCACGGTGCGCACGGTGTCGCGCTTCACGCTCGCGAGCGATACCGCGGACGTGGTCGAAGTGAAGTCGTCGCAGATCATCATCGCGTACAAGCGGGGCACGTCGACGATCTTCGCGGCCGATCTGACGCACAAGATCAGCATGGCGAGCGGCGAGCCGCGTCTCGTCGAGAAAGTGATCCGCCTGATCGATTCCACCGATGCGCTGAGCGCGATCGGCTTCCTGCTCTGACCGGTCATCATGCCGACACTCGAAGGCTATCAACCGAACCAAGGAACGTTCCCATGAGCGACAACCGAAACCTGCCTTTGCGTGTGCTGTTCTGCTGCGGCGTCTCGCAGAACTTCTTCGACTTGCCGCGCGAACAGATCGGCGAAGTGTGGCAAGCGTACGGCAAGATGCTGAACGCGATCGAAGCGATGGAAAACGTGCGCGTGCTGGGCGTGATGGACGACGATCGGCTCGTGGTCGGCAACGCCGATGGCGCGCCGTGGACGTTCTACATCATGGCCGACGTCGCCGACTTCGATACCGCGGTGGCCGTGTGCAATCTGTATCGGACGACGCCGGTCGGCGACTACAACCTGTGGCGCTACGGCAAGATCGAGGCGCGCGTGGGCCGTGCGCTGACGGTGCCGCCAGCGGTCGCCAACCATACGTGACGCGATGACCGATCCGGCTATCGACGCACTGCTCGCGCGCGTCCAAGCGCTAGAAGCACAGAACGCGGCGCGTAAGACGATCGCGCGCTACATGGCGCTGTGCGATGTGCCCATGCGCGCGCTCGAGGGCGAGGCGCTCGCCGCGCTGTTCGCCGAAGACGCGATCTGGGAAGGCATCGGCCCGCAGTACGCGAACAAGTTCGGGCGTCTCGAAGGGCCGGCGCAGATCGTCGCGATGCTGCAGCGTTATCTGCCGCCCACGCCGCACTTCGCGACCAATGTCCACTTTCTGACTGCGGAGCATATCGAGGTGAACGGCGACACGGCGAAGGGTCGCTGGATCATGTTGCAGGCTTCGGGTTATATCGATGCGAAAGCGGAACTGATCGCGGCGCGCCTCGAAGTCGACTTCGTGCCCGCCACTCACGATGCGGGCGCGACATGGCTGATCCGCCATTTCCGTACCGAGCGTCTTTTCGATGCACCGTGGCAAGTCAACCCGGCCCAGGGAGTTTCGGCATGAGCGCATTTCTGCAGACATTCGATCTGAGCGCGACGGACAGCGCCGACGCGCCGACGATCGCGATCAAGGACAGCATCGACGTCGCCGGCTACGCGACGACAGCGGCAAGCCGCGCGCTTGCCGACGCACCGCTTGCATCGGAGCACGCCGAAGTCGTGCGGCGTTTGCTCGACGCCGGCTGGCGCGTCACTGGCAAAACCAACATGCACGAACTCGCGTTCGGCATGACCGGCATCAACGACTTTTCCGGCACGCCGGTCAATCCGCAGGACGCGGCACGCATTCCGGGCGGATCGTCGAGCGGGTCCGCGTCGGCGGTCGGGCAGAAGTTCGTGGACGCCGCGCTCGGTACCGACACCGGTGGCTCGGTCCGCGGCCCCGCCGCATGCTGCGGCGTTATCGGCCTGAAGCCGACGTTCGGCCGCGTGTCGCGGCACGGCGTGGCGCCGCGCGTCACGACACTCGACTGCGTTGGACCGTTTACGCGCGAGACGGACACGCTGATTCGCGTGATGACGGCGATCGATCCTTCGTTTCGCGCTGACGATGCGCGTCGAGACGTTTCGCAGTTGCGCATTGGCATGGTCGCAGTCGATGCGGATGACGACATCGCCAAAGCAATCGCCGACGCTGTCGGAAAGTCCGAACTCGCCACGCAAGCGATCGAACTCGCGTCGCTGAAGAACGCATTCACGGCCGGCCTCGCGGTGATCAACGCGGAGACATCGCGCGCATTCGGCCATCTGGTGGCAAGCGGCAAGCTCGGCGCCGATATCGAAGCGCGCCTGCGCGCGGCCGCGGCCACGAGCGCCGCCGATCTCGACGCGGCGGAACGCGTGCGCCGCACCTTCACCGACGAAGTGGACCGCGCGCTCGACCGGGTCGACGTACTCGTGCTGCCGACGCTGCCCTCATTGCCGATCACGCTCGAAGCGGCACGCGCCGGCACGTCGGTGATCGGCATGTCGTCGTTGATCCGGCCGTTCAACCTGAGCGGGCATCCGGCGCTGAGCCTGCCCGTTCCGATCGAACGCTCGACGCTGAAGGCGGGCCTGCAAATCATCGGTCGCAAGAACGACGACGAAACGGTGTGCGCGGTCGCCGCGCACCTCGAAGCGCGCCTCGCGCAATCCGCCTGAACGCAATCAAGGAGTCAGCAACATGTCGAACAGAATCGCGCTCGTGACGGGCGCCGCGCGCGGACTTGGCGCCGTTGTCGCGCGTCGTTTTCACGAAGCAGGCTACAGGGTTGCGCTGGCCGATATCGCGATCGAACCCGCGCAAGCGCTCGCGCATGAACTCAGCAGCGACGGCTCGAGCGCCTGCGCAATCCGGCTCGACGTCACGCGCAAGGCGGACTTCGAGGCGGCGCGCGACGCGTTGCTCGAACGTTGGGGCGGCGTGGACGCGCTCGTCAACAATGCGGGCGCCTCGAAGGTCGTGCCCGTGATGGACATTACCGCCGAGCAGTTCGATCAGGTCGTCAACGTGAATCTGCGCAGCGTGCTGTTCGGCTGCCAGGTATTCGGGCAGTACTTCGCGCAGCGCGGCGTGGGCCGCATCGTCAATATCGCGTCGCTGGCGGGGCAGAATGGCGGCTCGGCAACGGGCGCGCACTATGCGGCCGCGAAGGGCGGCGTACTGACGCTGACCAAGGTCTTCGCGCGCGATCTCGCCGCGCGCGGTGTGACAGTCAACGCGATCTCGCCGGGGCCGCTCGATTTGCCGATCGTTCACGAGAGCGTGCCGGCGGACAAGCTGGCAAAAGTGATCGAAGCGATACCGGTCGGCAAGCTCGGGGCCGCGTCGTATGTTGCCGATGTCGCGGTGATGCTCGCTTCCGGTGACGCTTATTTCGCCAATGGCGCCTGCTGGGACGTCAACGGAGGCCTGTACATGCGCTGATGCGTCTGCAAGGGCCGAGGCGGCCGGGTCATTCCGGCCGCTCGTCCGACGGGCTCCATACTTCGGGCACGCCGCGCACGAGGGTCGGAGTAGACGAAGAGCCGAGCTTTTCCTTGATGCATCGCGCGATGCACGTCCACGGTTTTCACACTCATCGACAGATCCGCCGCGATGACCTTGCTCGGCTTCCCCTCGATCAAACCGTGCAGCACTTTACTTCGACCGGAATTTCCACCGGGTGCCGCGCGCGTGGAAGGGGCAATGAGTCATTTGAAGCGCTGCCGGCCAGCTCAGGCTCCGGCAGCGCTTACGTTGTCGCTCCCGACATGGCTCCCGTAAAACCTCACCATTGCCCGGACCTCCTGGAACTCCTCACCATTCGCACTACTTCAGCAACGCCATCTGCACCACCTTGACGATCACGAGCGCGATCGCGAGCAGCAGATAGCCGCGCAGCACGCTCATCCAGACGCGTTTGGCGAGCGTCAGACGCGGCGGCGGCAGTTCGTCGAGCGGCGGCATGCGCCACGTGTTGCGCGCGTCCTTCGCATAGACCGGAGCCGGCTCGGCCGCGGACTCGCCGCGCAGCTTGCGCATCCCGAAGCTCGCCACATACCCGACGACCGCGAGCAACGTGCCGCCCGCCAGGACTTCGATGATCGTTTCCGCCGCGATGTCCGGATAGATCACCGACGCGGTCAGGACGATCGACAGCATCACGAGCACCCAGATCACCGCGCCGGTAAACAGATTGAGCTTTTTCGAATTGGCCCACGGACCGAGCACCGCGCGATCGTTGCACAGCAGCAGCAGGAACACGGTCGCGCTCGGCAGCAGTACGCCGGCGAGCGTCTGCACCGCTTCTGTCAACAGACCGAGCGGGCTGCCTGGAATCAGCACCAATGCCGCGGCGGCCGCGACGATCGCGAAGTACACGACGTAGAAGCCCTTCGCATCCGACACGCTACGGTGCAGCGAATGGCGGATCTTGAACACGTCGCCGATCGCATAGGCGGTCGATAGCGACACAGCCGCCGCGCCGATCACGCACGCGTCGAACAGCGCGATCGCGAACAGCACGGCCGAGGTACGCCCCGCGTATCTCTCGAGACCGGCGATCACACCGCCCGCGTCCGTGAAGTTGCCGAACCCGGGCCGTCCGTCGAACAGCGCCGCGCTGAACGAGATCATCGCGACCGCGCCGATCAGTACGAACACGATGCCGATCCACAGGTCGGCTTTTTCGTAGTTCATGAAGCGCGGCGTGATGCGCTTGTCGACCACATAGCTCTGCTGGAAGAACAGCTGCCACGGAGCAACCGTCGTGCCGACGATGCCGATTACCAGCAGCATCACGTCGGACAGCTTCGAGTGCGCGGGCCAGTTCGGAATGAAGAAGTCGCGCGCGATCTGGCCGACCGGCGGATGAATCGACACGAGCACCGGCACGAGCAGCAGGCTCAACACGCACAGCGCGACCGCGAAACGCTCGAAGCGGCGGAAGTCGCCGGTGCTGACGGCGGCCATCGTCAGCGCCGCGGCGATACATACGCCCGCGATCTTCGAGACGCCGAAGAAGTCGAGCACGAACGTGATGCCGATGAATTCCGTCACGATGGTCAGCGCGTTCAGCAGGAACAGATCGACGACGCTGAAGGCGCCCCAGAACTTGCCGAAGCGCTCGAAAATAAGCCGCGCGTGGCCCACGCCCGTGACCGCGCCGAGCCGCAACACCATCTCCTGATTGACGAAGAGCACCGGCACCAGCAACAGCATGGTCCACAGCAAGGTGGTGCCGTAGTTCTGGCCGGCCTGCGTATAGATGCCGAATGCGCCCGCGTCGTTGTCGCCGACCATCACGATCAGACCGGGGCCGAGGATCGCGAGCAGCGTGCGCAGGCGCGCCCACCAGCTCGTGCGTGGCGCGATGTCATGATGAGCGATCGTGCCGAGCGCGCCCTTGATATCGCCGACGTGTGCCGAATCGAGCACGGCGCTGCGCGCGGAGGAAATGTTCGTCGGAGTAGACATGTCGTTCTCTCCTGGTTGTATTTGTCGAAGGTCGGATCGCGAAACGCTATGCCACGCGCGACATCACGCGACGGCAGAAGGCGATGAACGGATGCGGTGCGTGCAGCACGAGCATGCCGTCGTAATGGGCGCGCGATTCCTGCACACGCGGGAACTGCGAAAGAAGGAGGCCGAATTGCATGAGGGATCTCCGTGCGCCGGTTTCGACGCGCTGGTGGAAAGCCAGCAGACACGGAGGCCGCGTATGTCCGGGCGCGGCGGTGGAGGTCTACTCGCTTTCCTCAGTTGATAGAACGGGGAAGCGGCATAAGGGATAACTGTCACTGTCGGGCATGGCGGCTCCTTGTCGGTGTAGCGGGGACTGCGTTCGAGCGTCTGAAGCGTTCGCTACGCACGTTCGCTACGCACGTGTTTATCCACGCGTTCGCGCGCATTGCGTTGAACTGTTTGCGTTGACTGACAACGCGCGCGCAAACGCGACCGCAAGCGCAAGGCTCGCGATGCGACGCCGTATCGGCGCGGGAACGCGGCGTTCCTGTCATGCGGATACGACGTTACTTTAGGTGCACGGGAAGAAACTGCGGCGCGCACCGTCTGCCAACTGGCAAGACGGCGGCTGATGAAGAGAGCGCGGACGTCCTGCCGGTCAGGCAGCGAATCTGTTCGAAAGTCGGCTACTGCAGGTGTCCAAGGCATGAGCCCCATTGGTGATGATTTTTGAATTCTAGGGTTCGCCTTCCGCCGAGGTCAACCTGTTTCTTAAGCAGAGCAGAAAAAATGTGCGGCGCGCGACGGTGGGCACTTTGAATGACGTGCGGGTCGAGGCCGATATAGGGGGGAAGGTCGAACAGGCGGCACCGATCCGTCCGGCCGATGCCACCACGCCGTGCTCACTGATTGGCGCGCCGTCGCTCGGTCAGCCGGTTATGCACGCTTCTGACGCCGCGAACCGATCGCGCGGCGTTGCCGGCTCGCGCGATTTGCGATTGCCGCGGCACGGTGCCGGTCAGCGTAACGATGCCGTGACGCGCTTCGACACGGATGTTCGCCGAATTGAGGTTCGTGGTGCGCGTGAAAGCGCGGCGGACGTCGCGGACGATTGCGCTGTCGGACCGGTTGTTGTTCCGGTTCGAAGCCGCTGGGACCGACTGGCTTTGCATCGACGCATCGTTCGGCATCTCGCGCGTCTGTGCGTTTGCACAGGTCGCGCAAGTCGCGATGGCCACCGCGAACATTGCACCGAGGATTCTGCTCGCGCCGTTTGTTTTCATTCTTCCTCCTTTGCCGGTTTGTCAGGAACTGCCGTTCGAGCCGCGTGCTGCCAGCGGGGAAGAGGCGGCGCAACGCACTACCGCCTCGCGACGAGTCATCGACCGTCGGCCCCGATTATATTCTGCGGCGCACGCGCCGATACTGATAGGTGAGAAGATTCGGGAGCCGCCGAGGTGAGAATATGCGCACCTGTACGCGCACTTCAAAATTGAAGGTGAGGGAATTCGGGAGTCGCCCGGACGGCGCTACAAATTGCGAATGGTTTCCTGAGAAACTAATATCGCATTCCCAACCTTGCTTCCTTTTCGTCAGGTTCGCCCACGTCGATGCAACGTTTCCGTCAGAGGCGTCATGCGTTCAGGCCGTCTCGCCGGAAGCCGGCGAAGGCGGCGCGCACAAGAGACGAAGGCGCTGCTCGAACCCGAGACGGTCGACGAAGACCGTCGCAATCATCTGATCGCGTTAAGCGATGCCGCACAGGCGCTCGTCCCCGAACTCGCGCAATTGGACGATCAGAACGACGACGAATTTTGCGGCCATCTGCCCGTGCAGGTTAGAACGGCGGTCGTCGACGCGATGAAGAACGTCGTAGCGGTGCGTGAGCTGAAGAACGTGCCGATCGAATGAACGTGGCGCGTGCATCGCGTCAAAGGTGAGGACTTTCGGGAGTCGCGCGCGGGCGGTTCTTTTGCAACTAACCGGCCGGGCCAAGAACGGCACGAACCGCGCGGCAAGAGGCTCGCGGGAATGCGCGCATTTATGCCTGTCAGCCATAGGTGAGGATATTCGGGAGCCGTCGATGCTGTATCGGGCGACGGCCCGTCGTGCCGACGTGCAAAACGCGCTTCATGCAGTCGCCAATCATGGCATCCGTCGCGGTGACCGTGCGGCGGCTGTGTAACGTAAGTCGTTGAATGTCCAGGCGATCTGCCGCGTAAGCGGCCGGCATCGGCGAAGCGATCCGGCTGCGTTCGATCAAAGGTGAGGGATTTCGGGAGCGGTGTGTGAGCGCCGCAATGCGCTCGCTGAAATGCCTCCTCGAGTCCTCTTTTCACCTCAAAGGTGAGGCTTTTCGGGAGAAACGACGACGGTAGCAGGCGCCGATCCGCCACTGCTCCGTGCTTGAGGTGAGGCTTTTCGGGAGCGCAAATACCCGGCAGCAATAGCCCGTTCAGGCCGATTTCGCGATCTCGCGAATGTCCGCGACCGGCGTCTGCCCGAACGCATCGCTGAGCGCATAGTCGATCAGCTGCGCCGCGCATTGCTCGGGCGTCGACAGTTGGCCGTTGCGCTTCAGCTCGTCGAAGCGCTGGCGCATCGGGAACTGCTCTTCGCCGCTACCGCGAATTTGCGCCTGCATGTCCGTATCGATCACACCCGGCGCGAGGCTGCAGATGCGCAGCGCGCGATTCGCGTCGAGCGCGACCGCGCGCGCGTGATGATCGAGCGCGGCCTTGGTCGCGCAGTAGATGCTCCAGCCCGGATACGCGTTGCGCGCCGCGCCGCTCGAAATGTGCACGATGCGGCGGTCGGTTGCGTCGACGGCCGCGGCGGCGAGCGCGCTCGCGAGCATCAGCGGCGTCGCGACGTTCAGGCTCACCGCGTCCGCGACGCTCGCGGCGTCCTGTCCTTCGATGGGCCCGATCGGCTGCATCATGCCCGCGTTGTTGATCAGCAGCACCGTTTGCGCGCCGCGCACGAAGTTGCTCAGTGCGTCGGTGGCGATCCATTGCGCGACGCGTGCGGGCTCGGCCAGCGGCAGCTCGATCTCTTCGAGCCGCGCGGCAAAGCGCGCCTTCAGCGCGGCATGCCGCGAGCGCGACAGACCCAGCACCGTGACGTTGCGCGCGAGCAGTTGTTCGGCGAGCGCCGCGCCCAGGCCGCGCGTATGGCCGGTGACGATCGCGCGAATCGGAGAAGAGGAGGTCATGTCGTTCCTGGTGATCGTTGACGTGCAGAGTCGACGATTTTCTCACGCCGTATTCACACCGGGCGAAAGCGCTCGCGATACCGCATCGGCGTCACGCCAAGCCGCTTCGTAAACACGATGCGCATGCGGTCGGCGGTGCCGAAGCCGCAATCGTAGGCGATCGTCTTCAGCGCCGCGGCGCTGCTTTCGAGCAGCTTGCGTGCGGCATCCACGCGCGCGCGTTCGACGAATTCATGCGGCGTCACGCCGGTTTCCTGCACGAACACGCGCGCGAAGTTACGCGCGCTCATGCCCGCGACGTCGGCGAGCTGCTTGACGGTGAAGCTGTCGTGGATACGCGCCATCACGTGCGCCTGCACTTTCGCGGCGGGCGAGGTGTCGTCGGCGGGCGCGGTCAGATAGGGGCTGAATTGCGACTGACCGCCTTGCCGCTGCGCGAACACGACGAGCCGCTTGGCGACCGCGAGCGCGGTATGCGGACCGTGATCCTCGGCCACCAGCGCGAGCGACAGATCGATGCCGGCCGTCACGCCCGCAGAGGTGACCAGCGGCCCGTCGCGCAGATAGATGCGATCGAAGTCGACCCGCGCGCGCGGAAACTGCGCGGCGAGTTGCGCGGCGTGTTGCCAGTGCGTCGTCACGTGGCGCCCATCGAGCAGGCCCGCGTGACCGAGCGCGAAAGCGCCGGTGCAGATCGAGCCGTAGCGGGCGCAACGTGTCGCGACGTTGGCGAGCCAGTCGAGCAGGCGCGCGTCCGGCACTTCGTTGCGCGGTAGCGCGGGGCCGCCGGCGACGAGCGCGAGATCGAACGGTTCGCGCGACTGCTCGAAGGTCGCGTCCGCCACCAGCGTCATCCCGTTCGACGCGCGCAGCGGCGCCGGGTCCGCGGCCAGCAGCTTGACCTCGTAGTGCCGCGTGGGCGCGACGAAGCGGTTTGCTTCGGAGAACACGTCGACGGGACCGGCGACGTCGAGTGCCTGCACTCCTGGGAAGATCGCGATCGCGACGGTGGGCATCGGATGACTTCCTCTGATGGGGAACGTGAAGGGCACGCCGCGGCAGTCAACGCTGTGCGTTTGGCAGTGTTCAACGGCTCGCGGCAATTGTTCGCGGCGCCGCGCTGGCCAATACTGGATCGGTCGGACGCGCGGTCTCACAGGCAGGCGACAGGCATTGACATCACGGCGCGGACCAGCATACCAAAACGCGCTCTGAAGCCGCGGCGCGCGTCCGGTGGATTACTTTCACATTCACGTTCGCATATGAAGGAGTACGCCGCATGACTACGACGATCGCAGGTATCCAGATTCCCGACAGCATGATGGCGCGTGAAGCCACCGAGCTCGTGCGCGACACCGAAACGGAGTTGCTGTATCACCATTCGCGGCGCGTGTTTCTGTTCGGCGCGCTGGCCGGGCAACGCAAGCAGCTGAAGTTCGACCCCGAACTGCTGTACATCGGCGCGATGTTTCACGACATGGGCCTCGTCGCGCCATACAGCAGCGAGCAGGAGCGCTTCGAAGTCGACGGCGCGAATGCCGCGCGTGAATTTCTGCGGCGGCATCGAATCGGCGAGGACCAGATCGAGCAGGTGTGGACCGCGATCGCGCTGCACACGACACCAGGCATTCCGCAGCATATGAAGCCGGTGATCGCGCTCGTCACGGCGGGTGTCGAAATGGACGTGCTCGGCCTCGCCTACGACGAATTCAGCGAACAGCAACGGGAGGAAGTCACGCATGCGCATCCGCGCGGCGCGCACTTCAAGGAAGGTATCATCGATGCGTTCGCGCACGGCACGATACACAAGCCGCACACGACGTTCGGCAACGTGAAGGCCGACGTGCTCGCGCTGAAAGACCCGCATTATCATCGCGAGAATTTCTGCACGATGATTCTGGGTTCGGCGTGGAAGTCGTGAAGGGCTGCTTGCGGCAGAAATGAGGTAGCGCGATAATGCATCGCTAATGCGATGCATGGAGAGAACGATGAAAAGCGCTACTTTCCCGTCGGTTCGGGTCAAGCCCGAGCTGCGGGCCGCGGCAGAGGACGTGCTGCAGGACGGCGAAAGCCTGTCCAGTTTCGTCGAGCAGGCGATCCGCGACAACATCGCGCGGCGCCTGAATGTGCGTGAATTCGTCGTGCGAGGGCTCGAGTCGCGTGCTGAAGCGAAGCAAAGCGGCGACTACGTATCGGCCGACGACGTGCTCGCCGGTCTCGAAACGCGGCTCCGCGAAGCAAAAACGAAGGCCCGCGCGAAGAAGCACCGATGACGTATCAGGTTCGTTTCACACGCGCAGCGGCGGCCGACCTGCAGAGACTGTACGATTTCATCATCGAGCGGGACGACGGGGATTTCCCGGTCGCCGAACGCGCGTTGCAAGCCATCCGCGATGGTATCGCCACGCCGCGCACATCGCCGTTCACTTGCCGAAAGGTTCAGCGCGATACGCCGTTTTTGCGCGAGCTGCTGATCCCATTCGGTCGCGCGGGCTACGTCGCGCTGTTCGAGATCGACGACAACCAAACCGTGACCGTGCTGGCGGTGCGCCATCAGCTAGAGGATGATTATCACTGACCGAACTTTCGTCGCCGCGCCATGGTCATCAAAAACCTTCTCCGCAAGCTCGACCTCACCACGCTGCAGCTCTTTCTCGCCGTCTTCGAAGAAGGTACGCTCACGCGTGCCGCCGAGCGCGAGGCGATCGCCGTGTCGGCCGCCAGCAAGCGGCTGGTCGAACTCGAACAGGCGGTCGGCGCGTCGCTATTCCAGCGCAACGCGCGCGGCATGACGCTGACGCCGGCCGGCGAAACGCTGTTGCATCACGCGCGCCGGGTGCTGCGCGACATCGAGAGCATCGGCATCGAACTGGCCGGTCATGCTAGCGGCGTGCTCGGCTATGTGCGGATGATGGCGAACCTGTCGGTGATCGTCGAATTTCTGCCTGAAGATCTGCGCGCGTTCCAGTCGTTGCACGAGCGCGTGAAGGTCGATCTCGAGGAGCGGCCGAGCGGCGGCGTCGTCAAAGCCATCGACGAAAGCCTCGCCGATCTCGGCATCTGTTCCGGCGACGCCGATACGCGCGAGCTGCACGTCGAGCACTACCGACGCGATTCGCTCGTGATCGTGATGCGCGACGATCATCCGCTCGCGGCACGCACGAGCATCGCGTTCGCCGAAACGCTCGATGGCGATCACGTCGGCCTGCATTCGGCGAGCTCGATCAACGCGCGCACCCACCTCGCGGCGCGCCAGGCCGGCAAGCCGCTGCGCCTGCGCATCCACGTGCCGGGCTTCGATGCGGTGTGCCGGATGGTGCAGGCTGGCATGGGCGTCGGCGTGCTGCCGCAAAAGGTGTATCAACTGATGGGCCGCCCGCTCGGCCTCGTCGGCATGCCGCTCGACGACGATTGGGCCGAGCGCAGCCTCGTGCTCGTCGCGCGCGACGTCGATGCGTTATCGCCGGTGAGCCGGCTGCTGTTCGATCATCTGCGCACGGTGCATGGTGGTGGTCGGGCGTCTGTCGGACGCCAGCGGCGAGCGGCGCAAGTTCGTGTTCGGGCTGCTGTTGATGTCGGCGCTCGGCTTCTTCGCCGCGGGATTCTTCGACAAGCAGACCACCTTGCTGGTGGTCGCGCTTGCCGTGATGGGCGCGGGCGTGGTCGCGTCGATCCCGGCATTCTGGGCGCTGCCGCCAAAGCTGCTGACGGGCGCGGGCACCGCGGGCGGTATCGCGTTGATCAACACGCTCGGGCAACTCGGCGGGATCGTGAGCCCGGTGATGGTCGGACGTGTGAAGGATCTGACCGGCAGCACGACGCCGGCGCTGTATGTGATCGGCGCGATGAGCGTGGTGTGCGCGCTGATCGTGCTGTATGGGTTGCCGGAGTCGTTGCGCAGTCGTGAAACGACGCAGTGAAATCGAGGGTGGAGGGCGCGGCCGTTGGCTTGCATCGCGTGAGGTGCCGCGCCGCTGCCCGCTCCCGCATCCGCGCACGATAGGCCTGCCGTATCAAACACTTGGCAGGCCTGTGCGCAGGTTGTCCACAAGCTTGTTCCCAAATTATGTGGACAACTGGACTTCGAGGTCGGCGCGAGTGAAACGGCATCGTTGCGAAGCCCACTCGCCAGTATCACGGACTCCATAGCGACGCTCACTGCCTACGCGTGCACCGCGCGCGGATAGTTCTCATGCTTCAAGCACTTAAGCTCGCTGTGCGAAGGTTGTCCACAGGCTTGCCAACAATTTAGGTGGACAAGTTTTGTTGCCGACGGAGTGGCGAGGAGCGGGATTCGGCATTAGTTGTTCGCATCACGCCTTCAACCCGGAGGCCGAAGCGACCACCTCTTCCTGCACCTGCACCTGCAAAACCGCATCCCGCTTATCGAGCAGATGCTGCCGCAAAATCGCGCTGAGCTTCTTGCCGTCGCGAGCCTCGAGCGCCTTCAGCATTTCATCGTGATCGTGAATCGCGCGGTCCCACTTCGGCGTCTGATAGTTCGAGCGAAAGCGCAGCGCCTGCAGCCGCCGGTTGACCGACACATACGTCTGCCGCAGCGCCGAATTTCTCGCCGCTTCGTTGATCTTGTCGTGGATCGCCTGGTTGCGACTGTAGTAGCCCGGCAGATCGTTCTGCGCGCGGCACGCCAGCATCGCGTAATGCAGCGCCTTGATCTCTGCGAGTTCGGCCGCCGTTATGCGCTCGGCCGCGAGTTCGCCGGAAAACGCTTCGAGGCCGCTCATTAGCTCGAAGGTCTCACGCACCTCCGCTTCCGACATCTTCGATACCGACGCGCCCCGGTTCGGCGAAATCTCGATCAGACCTTCGGCAGCCAGCACCTTCAGCGCCTCGCGCAGCGGCGTGCGCGAAATGCCGAGCGTTTCGCACAACTCCCGCTCGTTCAGTTTCTTGCCGGGCTCCAGCGCTCCCTCGACGATAAAGCGGCGAATGTGCTCCACCACCGTGTCGTGCAGGCGCTGACGCTCGACCTTCGGCATCAGCGGGGCAGCGGTCAGACCCGCGTCGAGATCCGAATTTTGCATACAAAAATCCTCAGCTTCACATTAATTGGATTTTATCGGAACCATATCGATTAGTTAATCCATGCGCACACGCGGGTAAACACGGGCCTTAGAGGCCAATTTTCGTCTTGGGGGCATCACGGTTCGTCTGATATAGTTTTTTGCATGCAAAATTCAATTGGAGGAGTTCGATGCTAAAGCTAGATTTTCATCCCGCTGGCCGTCACTTCCTGCAGATTCCGGGGCCGAGTCCGGTGCCGGATCGCATCCTTCGCGCGATGAGCTATCCGACCATCGACCATCGCGGACCCGAATTCGGCGAGCTGGGTCTCAAGGTGCTCGACGGCATCAAGAAGATTTTCAAGACGCAGCAGCCGGTCGTCATCTATCCGGCGTCCGGCACGGGCGCATGGGAAGCCGCATTGTCGAATACGCTGAGCCCCGGCGATCACGTGCTGATGTTCGAGACCGGCCACTTCGCGACGTTGTGGAAAAAAATGGCCGTGCAGCTTGGCCTGAAGCCCGAATTTCTGGGGCTGCCAGGCATCGAAGGCTGGCGGCGCGGCGTGCAGCCGCAGATGATCGAAGAGCGTCTGCGCGCCGACACGCAGCATGCGATCAAGGCGGTCTGCGTCGTGCACAACGAAACCTCGACCGGCGTCACGTCCGACATCGCCGCCGTGCGTCGCGCGATCGACGCCGCGGGCCATCCGGCGCTGCTGCTCGTCGACACGATCTCCGGTCTCGCGTGCGCTGATTATCGTCATGACGAATGGGGTGTCGACGTGACCGTGTCGGGCTCGCAAAAGGGCTTGATGCTGCCGCCGGGCATCAGCTTCAACGCGATCTCGCCGAAGGCGATGGCCGCCAGCCAGCACGCGAAGCTGCCGCGCAGCTTCTGGGACTGGGCGGAAATCGTCGAGATGAACAAATCCGGCTACTGGCCGTACACGCCGAACACGAACCTGCTGTACGGGCTGCATGAAGCGATCGAAATGATTCTCGGCGAAGGGCTCGACAACGTGTTCGCGCGCCACGAGCGGCTCGCCGAAGCGACGCGCCGCGCGGTGCGCGCGTGGGGGCTCGAAATCCAGTGCGCCGATCCCGCCGTCTATAGCCCGGTGCTGACGGGCGTGATGACGCCCGACGGTGTCGATGCCGACGCGGTGCGCAAGCTGATCTACGAACGCTTCGACATGTCGCTCGGCACGGGCCTCGGCAAGATGAAAGGCCGCATGTTCCGCATCGGCCATCTTGGCGATTGCAACGATCTGATGCTGCTCGCGACATTGGCTGGCTGCGAAATGGGTCTGCGGCTTGCTGGCATGCCGCTCAAGGAAAGCGGCATGCCGGCCGCGATGGAGTGGCTGAGCCAGGCACCGAAGACGCCGGGGTTGAAGGCCGCGGCCTGATTGTCGGGCGCAGGGAGCGCTTCCCTCATCGAGCCGCGCGCAGAACGCGGCCAGAACAACATGCAATGCGTCCATAGCGGCTCTCGCGGCCGACGGGCGACGACGCAGCGCGCCACTTCAGACGCGCCGTCGACACATGCCATGGAGAGAGACGATGAAGCGGTTTCGTTTGACCAGTGCGACCAGTATCGTTCTAGTGATGCTCTGCATCATGTACTTCATCACGTACCTCGATCGCGTAAACGTCAGCACCGCGGCGGCGGGTTTTGGCAAGGAATTCAATCTCACGCATACGCAGGTCGGGCTCGTGTTCTCGGCCTTCGCGTATCCGTATCTGCTGTTTCAGGTGATCGGCGGTTGGGTAAGCGATCGCTTCGGCGCGCGACGCACGCTGCTGTTCTGCGGCGCCATCTGGGGTCTCGCGACGGTGTTCACAGGCTTCGCGGGCGGGCTCGCTTCGTTGCTCGCCGCGCGGCTCGTGCTCGGTTTCGGTGAAGGCGCGACGTTCCCGGCTGCAACTTCGGCGATGTCGCGCTGGGTCGCGAAGGAAAAGCGCGGCTTTGCGCAGGGCATCACGCACGCGGCGTCGCGAGTCGGCAACGCGGTCGCGCCGGCGCTCATCGTGATCGTGATGACCAACTGGGGCTGGCGCGAATCGTTCTTTATCTGCGGCGCGCTGAGTCTGGTGTGGGTGGTCATGTGGGCGCTCACATTCACCGAGCATCCGAAAGATCATCCACGCATCACGCCCGAGGAACTCGCGGTGCTGCCCACGCCGAAGCCGAAAGTCTCCGGCCTGCCGTGGGGCAAGCTGTTTCGCCGCATGACGCCGGTCACGATCGTCTACTTCTGCTACGGCTGGACGCTGTGGCTGTTCCTGAGCTGGATTCCGCTGTACTTCCTGCATAACCACAATCTGCAATTGAAGAAGTCGGCGATCTTCGCGTCGGTCGTGTTCTTCGCGGGCGTGATCGGCGACACGCTCGGCGGCATCGTCACCGATGCGATCTTCAAGCGCACCGGCAGCCTCAAACGCGCGCGCAGCTGGATGGTGTCGGTGTGCATGCTGTTCTGCCTGCTGTCGCTGATTCCTCTGATGTTCACGCATGACCTGACGCTGTCGATTGCCTGTCTCGCGTCGGGCTTCTTCTTCGCCGAGATGACGATCGGCCCGATGTGGGCGATCCCGATGGATATCGCGCCGGACTTCTCCGGCACCGCGAGCGGCATGATGAACACGGGCTCGGCGCTCGCCGCGATCATCTCGCCGGTGATGGGCGGCTTTCTGATCGACCGCTTTGGCAACTGGGATCTGCCGTTCGTGGGCAGCATGTTGCTGATGGGCATCGGCGTCGTGCTCGCGTTCCGCATGCAGCCCGAGAGCCGCTTCGAAGTTGGCGCGTCGGAGAAGGCGCACGTTTCCACCCGGATGGGCGTGTAAAACATGACTTCATCATTGAGTCAACTGCTTGCCGATGCGCGTCGAAATCGCACGGTGCTCGATACGTTGCCGCCGGAGCTGCTTCCTTCCGATGCCGACGCGGCCTACGCAATCCAGCACGAAATCTTGAGCGCATGCGGCGCGCGAATCGGCGGCTGGAAGATCGGCGCGAAATCGGCGAGCGGACCGATTCAAGGCGCGCCATTGCCCGACACCGATCTGCACGCCGACGGCGCGCGTCTGTCGCGCGAAGGCTTCGCGCCGCTCGGGCTCGAACTCGAAGTCGCGTTCCGTTTCGGCCGGCGTTTCGAGCCGTCCACGAAACCGTACCGCGAGGACGAAGTGCTCGCGGGCATCGGCTCGATCGGCGCGACCATCGAGATCGTCGCGAGCCGCCATGCCGCGTGGCCCGCCATCGACAAACTCGCGCAGCTCGCGGACCTGCAAAATCACGGCGCGCTGATCGTCGGTGAATTCACACGGTATCGCGAGGATTTTCCGTTCGTCGCGCCGTCGCTGCGTTTCGCGTTCAACGGAGGCAATGTCGTCGAAACGACGCCCGCGAATCCGGCCGGCGATCCGCGGCGGCTGTTGACGTGGCTCGTCAATCACGCGAGTTCGCGCGGCATTGCGGTGACGCCGGAGATGGTGATCACCGCCGGTTCGTACACCGGCATGTTCTTTCCGCGCGAGGCGGGCACCGTGGACGGGCATATCGAAGGACTCGCGCCGGTGCATCTGACGCTGTACTAGGTAATTCGAGCTGCGCGGTTCAGGCGCGCTCCTCACAGGCCGACGAAATGACGAATCCCACTGCGGGCTTGCTCGTCAAGCCGATCCATCTGGTCCCCTCCGCCGCGCGCGCAACGAGTCCGCTCGCGCAGCATCTGCGCAAAGCGCTGCGCGGCGACGTGCTGTTCGATCTCGCCAGCCGCGGCCGCTACGCGACCGATGCGTCGATCTATCAGATCACGCCGGTCGGCGTCGTGGTGCCGCGCGATCAGGACGACCTGCGCATCGCGCTCGAGATCGCGCGCAGCGAGAAAGTACCGCTGCTCGCGCGCGGCGCGGGCACGAGCCAGTGTGGGCAGACGGTCGGCGAAGCGCTGGTGGTCGATACGAGCAAGTGGCTCAACAACATCGTCGCGTTCGATGCCGACGCGCGCACCGTGACGGTCGAGCCCGGCGTCGTGCTCGATCATCTGAACGCGTGGCTGAAGCCGCATGGACTGTGGTTCCCGGTCGATGTATCGACGGCTGCCCAGTGCACGATCGGCGGCATGGCCGGCAATAACTCGTGCGGCTCGCGCTCGATCGAGTACGGCAACATGGTGCACAACGTCGACGCGATCGACGCGATTCTCGCCGACGGCAGCGAAGCGCGCTTCGCGTCGCTGCGCGAGCCGCCGCAAGGTGAGCGCTTGCAGCAGATCGTCGCGGGCGTCACGCGAATCGCGCAGCGCGAGCGTGACGAAATCATCGCGCGCGTGCCGAAGGTGCTGCGCCGCGTCGCGGGCTACAACATCGATCTGTTCGATTGCCAGAATCCGCGCGCCTATACCGATGACGGCAGCGCGAACCTCGCGCATCTGCTGGTCGGCTCGGAAGGCACGCTCGCATTCAGCCGGCAGATCACGTTGAAGCTCGCGCCGCTGCCCGCGCACAAGGCGCTTGGCGTGGTCAACTTTCCGACCTTCCGGCAGTCGATGGCGCTCACGCAGCACATCGTCAAGCTGAAGCCGGTCGCTGTCGAACTCGTCGATCGCACGATGATCGATCTCGCGTTGAGCAATCCCGCGTTTCGTCCGGTGATCGAGAAGGCGCTGGTCGGCAAGCCGCAGGCGATTCTGCTCGTCGAATTCGCGGGCGAGGATCGCGACGCGCAGCTCGCGTCGCTGAAGCAGCTCACGGAGTTGATGGGCGAGTTGGGCCTGCCCGATGCGGTCGTCGAGATGCCGGACGCAAATGCGCAAAAAGCGCTGTGGGAAGTGCGCAAGGCGGGTCTCAACATCATGATGAGCATGAAGGGCGACGGCAAGCCGGTGTCTTTCATCGAAGATTGCGCGGTGCCGCTCGAACATCTGGCCGACTACACGAGCCGGCTGACCGACGTGTTTCATCGCCACGGCACCGAAGGCACGTGGTACGCGCATGCGAGCGTCGGTACGCTGCACGTGCGGCCGATTCTCGACATGCGTCGCGACGGCGCGACGAAGATGCGCGCGATCGCCGAGGAAGCGGCCGCGCTCGTGCGTGAGTACAAGGGCGCGTATTCCGGCGAGCATGGCGATGGGCTATGCCGTGGCGAATGGGTCGCATGGCAATACGGGCCGCGGCTCAACCAGGCGTTCAGCGAGATCAAGGCGCTGTTCGATCCGGACAACCGCTTCAATCCCGACAGGATCGTACGTCCGCCGAAGATGGACGACGCGCGCAATTTCCGCTTTGCGCCGGGCTATCGCGAACAGCGCATCGAAACGGCGCTCGACTGGTCGACGTGGAACGTGAAGCGTGACCCGCTGACGGGAGAAGAAAGCGCGCCCGGCAGCGGCGACGATCTGAGCGGCGGCCTCGCGAAAGCGGTCGAGATGTGCAACAACAACGGCCACTGTCGCAAGTTCGACGCGGGCACGATGTGCCCCAGCTATCGCGTGACGAAGGACGAGCAACATTTGACGCGCGGGCGGGCCAACACGTTGCGGCTCGCGATTTCGGGGCAGCTCGGCGAAAGCGGGCTCGCGAGCGATGACGTGAAGGAAACGCTCGACCTGTGCGTATCGTGCAAGGGCTGCAAGCGCGATTGCCCGACCGGCGTCGATATGGCGAAGTTCAAGATCGAGGCGCGGGCGGCGCGTGTCAAGACGCATGGGGTGCGGCTGCGCGACAGGCTCGTCGCGTTCATGCCGCGCTATGCGGGCGCGGCGAGCCGCATGCCGAGGCTGCTGGCGCTCGCGGACAACGTGCCGGTGCTGTCGACGTGGTTCAAGCGCTCGGTCGGCTTCGCGACCGAGCGGAGTTTGCCGCGGTTCAAGAAGGCGTTTCTGGCCGATGCGGTGTCCGCGAAGCCTGCACGCAACGCTGCGCAGGCGTGCGCGCTGAAAGAAGTCCTGCTGTTCGTCGATACCTTCAACAATCACCTCGAGCCCGACAACGCGCGCGCCGCGCAACAGGTGCTCGAAGCGGCGGGCTACACGGTCCACTTCAATGCACGCCCGGGAGAGCGTCCCGTGTGTTGCGGCCGCACGTTTCTCGCGGCGGGTCTCGTCGGCGAAGCGAAAGAGGAAGCGCGGCGCATGCTCGAGCTGTTCAGGCCGTTTGTCGAACGTGGCGTGCCGGTGGTGGGGTTGGAGCCATCGTGTCTGCTGTCGTTGCGCGATGAATTCCTGCAGTACGGCTTCGGCGAAGAGGCGCAGCGCCTCGCGCAGCACGCGTTTCTATTCGAGGAATTCCTCGTGCGCGAAGAAAAGGCCGGCCGATTGCAGCTCGAATTGAAGCCGCTGCCGATGCAGCAGGCACTCGTGCACGGCCACTGCCATCAGAAGGCGTTCGACGCATTCACGCCGGTGCAGACCGTGCTGAAGTGGATTCCCGAATTGAAGGTATCGACGGTCGAATCGTCGTGCTGCGGCATGGCCGGCAGCTTCGGCTATGAAGCGGAGCACTACGCGAGCTCGCAGGCGATGGCCGAGCTGTCGCTGCTACCCGCGGTGCGCAAGCTGGACGCGGCCACGCTGATGGTCGCCGACGGCACTAGCTGCCGGCATCAGATTCACGACGGCGCGGGCGTCGACGCGATCCACGTCGCGCGCGTGCTGGCGATGGCGCTGCGATGACACGGAGCTAACCGCAAAGCGAAACTCAAACGCGAATCTCAAACACCGATAGCCTGCCGGAACCCACTCGGCGTCACCCCGACAGCCTCGCGAAACCGGTGACTAAAGTGACTCGCGTTTGCATAGCCACACTGCCCGGCGATCTGCGCGAGCGGCAACGTCGTCGTGCGCAGCAGCGTGCGCGCGCGATCGAGCCGCTGCCGCGCGATCCAGGCGGCGGGCGGCAACCCGAACGACTCGCGAAACATTCGCGCAAGATGAAACTCCGACAGCGCCGCGACACCCGACAACTCCCCGAGCGTCAACGGCTGCGCAAGATGAATGTCGATATAGTCGCGCAGGCGGCGCCGCGTCGCGGCCGACAGCCCGCCTTTCAGCGCCACGTTCGCGCGCCGTACGCCTTGGCCGCGCAATAGCAGGCTCAGCACTTCGTGCGCGGTCTCGTTGGTGCGCAGCAGACCGTCGGGACTTTCCCACTCCTCGTTGACGAGCGACTGACACAGACTCGCAATGCGCGGGTCCTCGAAATAGGTGCGATCGGCGAGCGTCAGTTCGCGCGGTTCGCGGTCGAGCTCCTGCACCGCGCGTCGCGTGAAGTGCTCGGGCAGGAAGTACAGATGCATGAAGTGCATGTGGCCGCGCACCCACCAGCGCGATTCGTGATCGCCGGGCAGTGCGCACAGCCGCGACGGCGCGCCGTAGTGGCCCGGCATTTTCTGGCGCTCGGTGCGATAGCCGCCGTCCAGATAGCACGACAGCGTGTGATGGCCGGGCCGTTCGTAGACGGTCTCGTCCTCCTTCGTGTCGCGAGTCCATAGCGCGATCGCGAGTCCGTCGCCGAGCCACGCGAAGCGGTCCAGATGCGCGTTCGCACTGGCCAGCGTGTGACAGACCGACTGCAGGCCAAAAGGCATGCCGGCGGTGGATATCACGGGGACGGACGGGGTGGGGTTCACGGCGGCGCGCGGAGGTTTTCCGGTGTACGGTGGTGGTTGAGCGGCCAGTATACGGCGCGTCCCGTCAGCCTGCGCATCGGCGCGAAAAAGTGCGCAATTTTGGACAATTGCGGGCGGCGGCGCGGTTCCATAGTCGGGCTTTCTTCCATGCTGCGCGTCATCGCAGTCCGTCATTGCAGTCTGAGGCCCGACCATGAATCTCCTCCTTTATGCCATCACCGTGCTGATCTGGGGCACCACGTGGATCGCAATCAAATGGCAACTCGGCGCGGTGCCGCCACCGGTATCGATTGCGTGGCGATTCTGGATCGCCGCGCTGCTGATGTTCGCACTGGCGCGCATCATGCGCCGCCCGATCTGGCCGCCGCGCGACGCCTGGCGCTACCTCGCCGCGCAGGGTCTCGCGCTGTTCTGCCTGAATTTCCTGTGCTTCTACTACGCCGAACAGCTCGTGCCGAGCGGGCTCGTCGCGGTGGTGTTCTCGACCGCGCCGCTGCTGAACTCGATCAACGGGCGGCTGTTCATGGGCCGGCCTCTGCAGCCGAGCGCGATTGCGGGTGCGTTGCTCGGGCTCGTCGGCATCGTCTGTCTGTTCGTGCAGCAGATGGCCGGGCATCTCGGCGATCACACCGCATGGCTCGGGCTCGGCGTCGCGTTTCTCGGCACGCTGTGCTTCTCGGCCGGCAACCTGCTGTCGAGCCGCATGCAGTCGATGGGCCTGCATCCGTTCGCGACCAACAGCTGGGCGATGCTGATCGGTGCTGCCGTCCTGACGCTCGGTAGTCTGTTCGCCGGCTATTCGTTCGCGGTGGAACCGTCGGCGCGCTATCTCGGTGCGCTCGCGTATCTCGTGGTGTTCGGCTCGGTGATCGGCTTTACGGCGTACTTGATGCTCGTCGGCCGTATGGGCCCGGAGCGGGCCGCCTATTGCACGGTGCTGTTTCCGATCGTCGCGCTCGTGGCATCGACGCTGTTCGAGGGCTATCGGTGGTCAGCGCTCGCGGTGGTCGGTCTAATGCTCGTGGTGGCCGGCAATCTGGTGGCGTTCGATCTGACGCGGCGGATTTTCGAGCGTCGCCGGGCGGCGCGGACATGATGAGCGTCTCGCTCAAGGTGAGGATTTACAGGAGCAGAAAAAGCGACTGAATCTCTGATCGGTGAGTCTTTACGGGAACCGGTTTTCACCGGTTTCGTGACGGAAAGATTGTGCCGGAAACATGATTCGATGCAAATCGAATGAATTGGATGAATCGGCATTCAATAATCATTTTTTCATCAATAAATTTACTATTTTTATATGAGAGAATAAAACGCCAAATCTGATGTGCGCGTCTCGCGCCTCGCAAGGACCGACTGCCGTGAAGCCTTTCTCCCGCCTTGGCTTGGCCGTGGTGTTAATCCACAGCCTGATCTCGCCGAATGTTTCCGCGCAATCCCAATTGAATTACACGACCTCATGGATCGGTAATAGTTTCGGATTCGGCGACGGCAAATGGATGCAGCAGGATATTCAGGCCATTAGCGTCGGCGCCAATGGCACCGTTTATACGAATGCGCCGTGGGACGAAAGCGGCAGTGAAATCGCCGCCTATCGCGCGGGCGACAAGCTCGCGGTTGCCGGTTCGACGCATGGCTGGGGCGCGGCCGGCGGCGACGCGGTGGCCGTCAACCAGACGTACCTCTATGCGGCGATGTCGATCGGCAACGAGAACAATGCGCTGGTCGGCGCCGACTATCCGCCGGCCAATCAGACCTGGTACGGCATCACGCGACGCACGCTTGCGAATCTCGCGACCGGCGCACCGTTTTCCGGCGGCATCGGCAATAGCGCGAATGCGACGAAGAACAGTTTCGTCGCGGTCGATACGGTGAAGACCGGCACCGACGCGAGCATTCGCGGCCTCGCCGCAACCGACAGCGAGCTCTACGTGGCCGACACGTACGGCAACCGGATCGCCGTGTACGACGCGCAGTCCATGCAGCCGCTGCGTTCGTGGAGCGTCGCGTCGCCGGCCCGCATCGCGATCGACACCGACTCGACGCTGTGGATCATCAGCGGCTTCGGCACAGCCAATCTGAGCATCCTGCACTACCGCGCCGACGGCACCGCGCTCGCCGGTCCATTGACGCTGCCCGCCGGCACCGTGCCGAGCGACCTCGCAGTGACGCCATCCGGCCAACTGCTGGTCGCCGACAACGGCGTTTCGCAGCAGATCCTCGTGTTCAACAAGGGCGCTGGCGGCCAGATGCAGGCGGGCACGTCGATCGGCACGCGCAACGGCATTTTCCACCCGGTGCGCGGCGTGCCCGGCGGTACGCGTTTCAACGGCATCACCGGCATCGGCGTCGACGCGGCCGGCAATCTGTACGTCGCGCAAAACGGCGAGGGACCGCGCGCGCTGGGCTCGGCATCCGTAGGGCAGGGCGCAGTGCTGGAGAGCTACGTGTACGGCACGCGCGTGCTCAACTGGCGGCTCTACGGTCTGAGCTTCGTCGATAGCGGCGCGTTCGACCCGGCAACACCCGCTTCCATCTACACGGGTTCGAAGCGCTTCACGCTCGATTACAGGCAGCCGGTCGGCCGTGAATGGTCGTATGCGGCGTTCACGCTCGATCGCTTCGATTACCCGGACGATCCCGCCTTTCACGAGCCGCGCGGCGTGCGTGGCGAACCGATGGTGCGCAGATTCGATGGCCAGCGCTTTCTCTATACGCTCGATCCGGGCGCGCACTATCTGAACATCTATCGCTTCGATGCCGCGCATGGCGAGATCGCGATACCGTCGGGGATGCTCGCGCAGAATCCGCTGCCCGGCGCATGGCCCGCCGCGCAACCGACGTACGGCGAATGGCTGTGGCGCGACAGCAATGGCAATGGCGCGGTCGACGCGAGCGAGATCAGCGGCAATCCGTCGACCGGCAGCACGGTCGGCGACGGCTTCTGGTGGGTCGACGAACCCGGCAACGTGTGGCTTGCCACGCCATTGAGCGGCGTGCGCGAGATGCCGCTGCAAGGTCTCGACTCCGCCGGCAATCCGATCTACACGTACGCGAGTGCGAAGATGTTCGCGATGCCCGCGCCATTCACGCGGCTCGCGCGGCTCGTCTACGTCGCAGCGACCGACACGATGTATCTGTCCGGTTTCACGAGTGCGATTCCGTGGGACCCGACGCACTGGAAGGAAGCGGGTCCGGTGCTGGCCCGCTACGACAACTGGAGCAGCGGCAATCCGACGCTGACATACACGGTCTCGCTGCCGTGGAACACGCAAAGCGATCCGCAGACCACCACGGTCGGCGTCGCGGTGGCGGGCAACTATATCTTCGTTGCGGAGCTGTACACCGATCGCATCGACGTCTACGACGCGCGCAACGGCACGGCGGTCGGTTACATGACGCCGGGCGCGAGCGTCGGCGGCACGAGCGGCTGGGTCGACGTGTATCTCGGCATCAGCGCGGTGCAGCGCGATAACGGCGAGTACGTGGTGCTCGTCGAAGACGACGCGCGCGCGAAGCTGCTGATGTATCGCTGGACGCCTTGACGTGGATCGCTGTCGCGCCGAACACGAATAGACGGCGGCGCACGATCGGTATATAACAACTTTACCGATGCACTCAATGGAGCGATGTTCGATCATGACGCAAGACGTTTCTCCCAAGCCGCCCTCCGACGATCGTCCCGAGATCGAGCAGCTCGACGCGGCGCTCAGTCACGTCGATCAGCAGGTGTCGTCTGGCGGCATTGCATCGGGCGCCGCGAAAGGCATTGTGTACAGTCTGATCGAAACGCTCGGCGCACTGGTCGGCGATCCCGATCTGCCGGAGCACGCACGTTCGGGTTACGAAGGACTGCTGGAGGCCGCGCGCGAATTGCGCGCGAAGTTGGAGCGCTGAGTGGACCGCTGAACACGCGGGTCCGCTCCGGCGCAACCATCGTGCCGTCTGTTATACAAAAGCGCACTGTGTAACTCACCGTGCGCTTTTTTTCACGCTCTCTGAGGCTCACGCCCCGAGCGCCACCTCTTCACCGCTCGTCTGCGCCAGCAACTGGTGAATCTGCGCGACCACGGCCGCGCCTTCGCCGACCGCCGCGGCCACGCGTTTCGTCGACCCGGCACGCGCATCGCCGATCGCATAGACGCCTTCGACCGTGGTCCCGAGATCGCACGCGGTGGCCGAGCCATCCGCGCTGATGCCGGTCAGCACGAAGCCTTTCGCGTCGAGCTGCACGCCGCAGGTACGCAGCCATTCAGTGTTCGGGTCCGCGCCGGTGAACAGAAACAGATGCCGGGTGTCGAAGTGATCGACGCCGCCGGGCAGCGGCCGCTTCAGCGCGACCGACACGAGCCCGTCCTCATCGCCTTCGAGCCGGCCGACTTCCGAATTCGGATGCACGAACACGTTCGGCAGCGAGCGGATGCGGTCGATCAGATAGCGCGACATGGTCGCCTCGAAACCGCTGCGGCGGATCAGTACGTGAACCTTGGCCGCGTGCGTCGCCAGATAGACGATCGCCTGGCCGGCCGAATTGCCGCCGCCAACCAGCACGACCTCCTGGCGCTTGCACAGCTTCGCCTCGACCGGCGACGCCCAGTAGTAGACGCCGCGTCCGTCGAAGCGTTCGAGCCCGTCGAGCGCCGGGCGCCGGTACACGGCGCCGCTCGCGATCACGATCGCCTGCGCGCTGATGTGGCCGCCGCATTTCAGCTCGAGCCGATACGGCGACTGCCCGCAATGCAGCGCTTTCACGTTGACTGGGATCGCCACGTGCGCGCCGAACTTCTGCGCCTGCACGAACGCGCGGCCGGCGAGCGCCTGGCCCGAGATGCCGGTCGGAAAGCCGAGGTAGTTTTCGATGCGCGAGCTCGCGCCCGCCTGGCCGCCCGGCGCGCGGCTGTCGAGCACGATCACCGAAAGTCCTTCGGAGGCCGCGTACACCGCGGCGGCAAGTCCCGCCGGCCCCGCGCCGACGATCGCGACGTCGTACACGTACGTGTCGTCGAGATCGGGCAGCATACCCAAGCGAGTGGCAAGCTCCGGCATGCTCGGATGACGCAGCACCGAGCCGTCCGGGCAGATCACGAGCGGCAGGTCCTCGCGCTGCGCGGCGAACTGCTCGATCAGACGCAGCGCGTCTTCGTCGCGTTCGTCGATCACGGAATGCGGATGGCCGTTGCGCGACAGGAAGCCTTGCAGCGTCACGAGCCGTGCGTCGCTGCTGTTGCCGATCAGGATTGGCCCGCCCGCGCCCTTTTCGATCAGCGACACGCGCCGCAGAATCAGCGCGCGCATGATGCGCTCGCCGAGTTCCGCTTCGGCGACGATCAGCGCGCGCAGGCGCTCGGGCGGAATCAGCAGCGCTTCGACGCGGCCGATCGCGAGGCCGTTCACCAGCGAGGGCTTGCCCGACAACTGCCCGACCTCGGCCAGGAAATGCCCGGCGCCGCGCTCGTTGATCACGTGCTCGCGGCCGATACCGTCACGCTGATAGACCTTCACGCGCCCTTCGAGCAGCACGAACATGCCGGGGCCGGTGTGACCGGTCTCGAACAGCAGCTCGCCGGACTTCCAGTGACCGACCTCGCCGAAGCGGCGGAGCCGGTCGATCTCGGCGCAACTGAGCTCCGGAAACATCTGGTGCATGCGCGTCGATAGCGACGAAAACGGCGCGTCGGCGACGACCCCCTGCTGTCCTTCCACCTCTTGAGTCGAAACGTCCTGAGTCGAAAGCATTGAACCGCTCCTTCGATATTCATTGCACGATTGAACGCGAGGCAACGCGATGCGCGCTCGCACGCCGGGGCGAGCCGTGCCGCGCGCGTCAGGCGGACGATGCCGCCGCTGATTACGGCTAAACGGCTTTGGGCGCGATGTCGTCGACCGCGACTTCCGGCGGCGGCATCGCGGGCAGCGAGTCGACCGGCTTGCCCGAATCGCGCCAGGCTTCCATGCCGCCGCGCAGCGGCAGCACGTCGGAGAAGCCGGCTTCGTTGAGTTGCTTGGCCATCCATGCCGCGGAAATCTCGTTCGGGCAGGAGCAGTAGATCACGAGCTTCTGATCGTGCGCGTAGGTGGCGACGATGTCGTCGAGTTGCCGTTCATCGGCGAATTGCGCGCCGGGGATCACGAACGGATCGAGCTTGCGCTTCTCCTCCGAACGGATGTCGAACACGACCGGCGCCCGGTCAGCCGCGAACAGCTTCGCGAGTTCGTCGACCTCGATGCGCGCGGACGCGAGCTTCGCGATCAACTGACGGCGCCGGATCCACCGGTACACCGCGTACAGCACCAGCAACGCGACGACGACGAGCGCCGCCGTGCGCCCGAGCCGCCCGGCAATCGCGAACAGCATGTCGATCTGCCGCGCGAACAGCGCGCCGATGATCAGCCCGGTGCCGGACCACAGCGCGGCGCCGACGCCGTCATAGGTGAGGAAGACGCGGTAGCGCGTGCCCATCGCGCCGGCCATCGGGATCGACACGATCGACAGCCCCGGCACGAACTTCGCGACCGCGAGCACGCGCACGCCCCAGCGGCCGAAGAAGCGCTCGGTCTTTTTCACGCAGGTGTCACGCGAAAGCGACAGCCGGCAGATCGTCTTCAGCGTATTGCCGCCGTAGATGCGGCCCGCGACGTACCACGCGCTGTCGCCGATCAGCGTCGCGAAGATCGACAGCACGAGGACCGGCAGCAGTTGCGTGCCGACCGAGCCGGGGTGCATCGCGGCCATCGCGCCGAACAGCACGAGCGACGGCATGGCCGGCACCGGCAGCCCGAGCGCGGCGGCCAGCACATTGAGGAAGACGAGCGCCGGTCCATATTGCGCGACGAGGTCATGTAGCATCGGCTTAACATCCGCGGCCCTTGCGGGCGCAGCGCGGTAAAGAATGCAAAGGGGAATTCAAAGATTATGGACGTATTTTCGAGACGTGCAACCGGCCCGGAAATTGGCCCGTCTTCTGGCTGCGATCAGGTCGCCCTATGTGGCCGCATGCCTCGATACACAAGCGTGGCAACCGCTTGTGACAAGTTGCTGAAGGCCGGGTAAGCGCGCTCGACGAGACGCGCGAAGGCGCTTGCAAAAACCCGTAGGAAAGCGGGGATTGGCGGCGTGAACGGAACAAACGGAAGCACGGCGACGCGCGCAGGCGCGCCCAATGCGGAAAATCCCGCGCTGACGCGTCGAAGCGCGACGCAACCGGCGCGAGAGGCTGCCGAGTCACGCGACGGTCACACCCGCCGCGCGCCTGCTTCACTGACGATGATTGTGCTGCTCGCCCGGCAACTCGGCGCCATGCGCGCGGATCGCGGCGATCAGCTCCGCGGGCGTGATTTCGTAGCGCACTTCGCGATGTATGCCCGGCTTGCGCTCATCGACCTCGATCAGCAGGATGCCTTTGCCGTCTTCGGTCGATTCGAGGCGCAGCGAGCGAAGTTCGCGCGCCGTTGCGTCGTCGTATTCGGTGAGCAGGGCCATTGACCCGGAGGACCCGGTGATGCGCATCGAAGTTGTCCTTGTTGCGTTGGTGATGGAACCATTGTACGGGGCGGACGGCGTGCCGTCTGCCGCGTCGTCGTGCCGTGCTGCGTCTGCCTCTGTCTCGCCGGGGTTTTAGTCGAGTGTGACGCTGCCGCTAGCGGATTCGCGGTTGCGGAGCGAGCAACCAGTTTAACGCGACTCCTCGTCGCGACGGACGCATTTTTCATGCCCCGCGGTGGCGCGACGTGCGTTCGGGTTTTGTCATGCGGGTGACGCGGGGGCGGGCTAGGAAGCGTTGGGCGCGCGCAAAAAAATAGCCCGTCCGGACAGGGACGGGCCGTTAAACGCCGTTGTTACTCGGGTCAGCCTGCCCTTGCAACATTGGGCGCTGACGACTCCATCCTCGTGCTTCGTTGGTCGGCTGTCGAGGTGGGAGTAATGCGGATCTATCAGATCAAAGTACTGTTTTCCGGTTCAACGTTCACACGAGGCCGGTCGCGTAATACACCGCGATCACGAAGAACACCGCGAGCGTCTTGATCACGGTGACCGCGAAGATGTCGCGATACGACTGCCGGTGCGTGAGACCCGTCACGGCGAGCAGCGTAATCACCGCGCCGTTGTGCGGTAGCGTATCCATGCCGCCGCTCGCCATCGCGACCACGCGATGCAGGACTTCGAGCGGAATATGCGCGGCTTCCGCACCCTTGATGAACGTGTCCGACATCGCGGCGAGCGCAATGCTCATACCGCCCGATGCCGAACCCGTGATGCCCGCCAGCGTGCTGACCGACACCGCGGCGTTGACGAGCGGATTCGGAATGCTTTTCAGCGCGTTGCTGACGACGAGAAAGCCCGGCAGCGCCGCGATCACACCGCCGAAGCCATATTCCGACGCGGTGTTGAGCGACGCCAGCAGCGCGCCCGCCACTGCCGCCTTGGTGCCCACCGCGAAGCGCTGGCTGACGCGACTGAACGCCGTCACGACGACCATCACGATGCCGAGCAGCAGCGCGCCCAGCACGGCCCAAATCCCCACGAGAGCCTTGACGCTCGTTTCGACCGGCGCATGCAGCCCCGGCAGGATGTCCGGGGTGACCGTGAAGGACGGACCGTACCAGGTCGGAATCCAGCGCGTCAGCAGGAAGTTCGCGACGCCGACCATGACGAGCGGCGCGACCGCCAGCAGCGGATGCGGCAGCTGCTTCGACTCGACGCGCTCCGGCTCGTTGACGAGGTCGGTGCCGTAACCCTCGCCGGTCGCCATCGCGGCGCGGCGGCGCCATTCCAGATACGACAGACCGACCACGATGATGAACAGCGAGCCGAGCACGCCGAGCGTCGGCGCGGCCCACGAGGTGGTCTTGAAGAACGTCGTCGGGATGATGTTCTGGATCTGCGGCGTGCCGGGCAGCGAGTCCATCGTGAACGAGAACGCGCCGAGCGCGATCGCGCCGGGCATCAGCCGCTTCGGAATGTTGCTCTGGCGATACAGCTCGGCCGCGAACGGATAGACCGCGAACACGACGACGAACAGCGACACGCCGCCGTAGGTGAGCAGCGCGCACACCGTGACGATCACCGCGTTAGCGCGCGAGCGGCCGATATAGCGGATCGCGGCCGCGACGATGGACTCCGAGAAGCCCGACAGCTCGATCACCTTGCCGAATACGGCGCCGAGCAGAAACACCGGGAAGTACAGCTTCACGAAGCCGACCATCTTGTCCATGAAGATGCTCGTGAAGACCGGCGCGACGGCGGCGGGATCGGTGAGCAGGACGGCGGCGAGCGCCGCGATCGGCGCGAACAGGATCACGCTGTAGCCGCGATACGCAGCGAACATCAGAAACGCCAGCGCGGCGATAACGATGAGAAAGGTCATTGAGTCTCCATAGCCCGGTTGTTCTACATGTTTGCCGTCCCGATCGAGCGACGGCGCGGCGCGGTCGGAACGCAGGTTCCATGCCATGCCTGCCGTTTTGCTGCTGGCCCGCCGTTGCGCTTGGCGCGGCCGCGCAGCGGCGGGCCGAGGCATCGTGGGCGGATTGTACCCAAGCGTCTCCGAAACGGGACTTCCATCTGGTGAAGAACACCTGAAACCAGGGTAAGTCATGATGCATAAGGCCTATCGTGTGTCTCAATTTGGAGATAAATTCTTCCACCGATTGAGATTGATGCAATCAAAACGATAAGCGGAGACAGCGACAGCATGTTGACCGACTGGACGGGCCTGCCCGCCACCTATGACGACGTGCTTCGTCGGGCGATGGATTCGCTGTTTCGCACGTTCGAAAACTTCAGCGAAGGCACCTTCATCGTCGATGGGCAGGCGCGCGTCGTCTGGATCAACAAGCGGTATGCGGCGCGCTTCGGCTTTGCTGACCCGCAGCAGGCGATCGGCCGGGATTGCGAAGCGGTGATTCCAAACAGTCTGATGCGCGAGGTCGTCAACACCGGCAAGCCGATCCTGCTCGACATCATGGAGACCGATCGCGAGCCGCTCGTCGTCACGCGCCTGCCGCTCAAGGACGATGCCGGCGTGACGATCGGCGCGGTCGGCTTCGCGCTGTTCGACGAGCTGAAAGCGCTGTCGCCCCTCTTTTCGCAGTACTCGCGGTTGCAGCAGGAGCTGATCGCGACGCGTCAGTCGCTTGCACAGGCGCGCCGCGCGCGCTATACGTTCGGCAGCTTCGTCGGCACGAGCGCGGCGTCGCTCGAAGTGAAGCGCCAGGCGCGGCGCGCGGCGCAACTCGAAGCGCCGGTGCTGCTGCTGGGTGAAACCGGCACCGGCAAGGAGCTGCTCGCGCATGCGATTCACGGCGGCTCGACGCGCGCGCACAAGCCGCTCGTCAGCGTCAACGTCGCGGCGATTCCCGACACGCTGCTCGAAGTCGAGCTCTTCGGCGCCGCACCCGGCGCGTACACCGGCGCGGATCGCAGGGGGCGGGTCGGCAAGTTCGAGCTCGCCAACGGCGGCACGCTGTTTCTCGACGAGATCGGCGACATGCCGCTGCCGTTGCAGGGCAAGCTGCTGCGCGTGCTGCAGGACAAGGAATTCGAGCCGCTCGGCTCGAATCGGATCGTGCGCGCGGATGTGCGGATCATCGCGGCGACATCGGCCGATTTGCCGGCGCTCGTCGCGGCCGGGCGTTTTCGCGCGGACCTGTTCTACCGGCTCAACGTGCTGACGATCCATGCGCCGGCGCTGCGCGAGCGTCCGTCCGACATCGAGGCGCTTGCCTACGCGATGCTCGAGGAGCTGGCCGCGCAGGCAGGCGGCGGCAGCCACTTCGAATTGCACGACGACGCGTTGCGCCTGCTGGGCGCGTACGACTGGCCCGGCAACGTGCGCGAACTGCGCAACACATTGGAGCGCGCCGTGATGCTGTCCGACAGCGAGCGCATCGATGCGCGTATGCTCGCGCCGTTCATCGGCTCGGGGCAGGGCGGTGCGCTGGCACCGGCGCGGACCCCGTCTGTCGCGGCCGCCAGCGCGGACGTGGCCGCCACCGCCGAACCCACCTCGTGGAGCGACGCGATGGCCGCGTTCGAAAAGCGCTTTCTCTGCGACGCGTTGCGCGGGAACGGCGGCCGCGTCATTGACACTGCGAAACAGATCGGCATAGGCCGCGCGACGCTGTACAAGAAGATCGCCGCGCACGGCATCGACGTTTGACTCGCCGCGCCCGGCCAGCCGCGCCACGCCAACTGACGCAGCACGAGGGCAGCGTGGCACAATCGCGAGATCGAAAAACAAGACGTGACCGGGGTCTCCATGAAATGCCATTCCTTCTTCGCGCGCCGCTCGCGCGGCATACTGGCCGTCGGCGCGATCGTCGCGCTTGGCGGTTGCAGCAGCAGCGCGCCGCTGTTCCTGCCGGACGGCCGTGCGACCACGCTCGTGCAATGCCCGGTCGGTTCCGACTCGTGCTCGCAACAGGCGGCCGCCAGTTGCAATGGCGCGTTCGACGTCGTGCGCCAGTCGAGCGAGGGCGGTACGTTGAGCCTGATCTACGCCTGCCGCGCGACCGCGAAGTAAGCCCGCGAAGTAAGCACCTGATGCCGTGCCGGGGCAATGCCGGCGCGCGCGGTTGGCCGATCCGTTGGCGGCCTTCGGTTTTTTTCACCTGTTCGCAGTTATTCCCTGCCAATTCCCGATACGCTCGCTGACCACGCTCGTGCCATTCCGGTTACCACATGGCCGTCATAAATTCATGCGCCTAATGTGTGCCCGATAAGCGGTTTGCATGCGAATTGGGATAAGTAAGCCGCATGCGGCGTTTTTACAACGTTGAGTCACCGCGCACCGATTATCCTTTGCGCCCGGACCATGATTTATCTTTACCTTCGGGGCGTCGAACGCAGTCAGTGCGGCAGGCAACGGAACGTGAAATTTGACGGCAGTATTCTTTTTTAAACCGTTGGGATTTAACCCGGCGAGCAGAAATTGCCGGTTTTTTCCGACGCAGAAGAGGTTCAGGAAGGTTTTTCCGCTACTGGCGGGCATTACTTTGGGCCGCGCGGGCCAACGCGGCTTCATGCTTTCGATTTTTTTGCTTCAACACTAATTCAATAGAATCCGGGGAAAGCAATGAATCATCAGCAACTCGAAAAAGACATCGAGCATCTCGAGCAGATAATTTCCCATATTTCCGCAGAAGACCGTATTCCTTTGTCTTACTGGCGTAACCGCCTTCAGCACGTTTCCGGCGCGGTTCTCGTGCCGGCTCAGGCAACCCGCGTCAAACGCCTCGATGCCGCGCTTTGCGCATTGGAAAAACGGCAGAAAGCCTGAATGTCGTCATTGTGTCCGCCAATCGGGATCGGCAATTAGGAAAGCCGTCGTGTGCGCTTTCGCCGGACTGGGTTTATCTTTCGGTTTGATCGCCCAAAGCGACCTGGGCGCGTGCACGTTTTCTTTTACCGACGCAGGATGTACATGCAGATAGCAGGACTTGCCGCGACCCGGCTCGCGACGCTGACCAACGCGATGCAGGGCTACGTGGAGCGGGGCGAAGTGGCGGGGGTGGTGTCGCTCGTATGGCGGCGCGGCGAAATCGGCTACTTCGAACCGGCAGGCCTACGCGACGAAGCCGCGCAATTGCCGATGGAGCGCGACACGCTGTTTCGCATCGCGTCGATGACGAAGCCGGTGACGAGCGCCGCGATCATGATGCTGATCGAGGAAGACCGCCTCGCGCTCGATGCGCCCATCTCGCGGTGGCTGCCCGAGCTTGCCGCGCCGCGCGTGCTGCGTGACCCGACCGGCCCGCTCGACCAGACCGATCCGTTACGCGCGCCGATTACGGTGCTCGACCTGCTCACGCATCGCGCGGGTTTCGCGTATCACTTCACGGCGACGGGTCCGCTTGGCGAAGCCTACGCAGCCGCGTTCAACGGCTTCGAGGCGAGCGGCGGCAACAGCGCGTGGCTCGCGCGCATCGCCGCGTTGCCGCTGATGTTCCAGCCCGGCTCGCGCTGGCACTACGGCGTGGCGACCGACGTGCTCGGCGTGCTGATAGAACGCGTGAGCGGCATGACTCTTGGGGAGTTTTTCCGCACGCGCATTTTCGCGCCTCTCGGCATGCGCGACACCGCGTTCTGGGTGCCCGACGCACAGCTTGCGCGCCTCGCCACCGCGTACAACATCGATCCCGGCACGCGCCGTCGTGTGGTCGAGGATCATGCGGCGGCGAGCCGCTGGGCCAATCCGCAACGCTTTCAGAGCGGCGGCGGCGGGTTGGTCTCGACCGCCGAGGATTATCTGCGATTCGCGCAACTGCTGCTCGGGCGCGGCCGCGTCGGCGACACGCGGCTGCTGTCGCATCGCTCGGTCGACCTGATGCGCAGCAATTTCCTGAGCCGCGACCAGCGCCGCCTGCCTGCCTTCGGTCACGTGATCTGGGCGGGGCAAGGCTTCGGCCTCGGCCTGTCGATCGTCGATGATCCGGCGCAGCAATTGCCGCTCGGCTACCGCTCGCTCGGCTCGTTCGGTTGGCCCGGCGCGTACGGCACGAGCTGGTTCGCCGATCCGGTCGAGAACATGATCGGCCTGATGCTGATCCAGCGCCGCTCGATCGACCCCTTCCCGATGGCCATCGACTTCGAACGCCGCATCTACGATGCGATCGACGATTGAGTGCAGCCGCCGCGCATGCGCTCGGCCGCGCGATTCACTATCCTGTGATTTATTCGTCTGATAGTGTCCGCGAACCATTCATCGCGATTCATCGCAGTGCGTCCAACCGAGGGGGAACAACGGCATGGCCTCTTACAAACAGCTGACTGCGCAACTCGAAAAACTCCACAAGGAAGTCGCAGCCGCGCGCGAAAAAGAAGTCTCGCAAGCTATCGCCGATATCAAGCAGAAGATTGCCGAATACGACCTGACCGCCGAAGAACTCGGCTTGACGAGCGCCTCGCCGAAGCCGCGCCGCAAGTCGTCGACGACGTCGGTCGCCAAGTACCGCAATCCGAAGACCGGCGAAACCTGGAGCGGCCGTGGGCGCTCGCCGGCCTGGCTCGTCGGCAAAAATCGCGAGCGGTTTCTGATCGAAGGTTGAGCTTCGTCGTGGGCGCCGATGCGTCCGTGTTCTCTGAAGTGATGTGTGGTTTGATCCGTTCCGCACCGTTGCAAAGGTCCCGAAAACGCTCACCTTTGCGTGACGCCCGAACGTACACGGCGATATTTACCGATGCATTCGAACCTCGCGGGATGCTTCGGTGAGCCAGGCTTTGTCGCGCGACGCACCTCCGCGGGTGCGAATCGCCATCGTGCCGCACCGCCCCGCGCCGCTCGCCGCAAACCCGCGACAGCCTTTGCTGGCGGGCGTTTCCAGGCGTCGAGCCGGAACCCGTTCATAACGGTGCGAAGCTTTATCGCCGTTTTCCCGCGCATCGGGTTGGTGGCGCCCGCGACCTGGCAGGTGCGTGCATGCGCTTCGCGATCCTCACCTTTGACCGCAAATCGATATTCGCCGCCGCAAGTCCCGAAAACGCTCACCTTTGCCACAAGCATGCGCGGCGCGCCGTCGCCCCGTCCGGCGCCGGGGCCCTTTCCCCCGGCCGTCGCGCCAGACGTGTATCATTCGCACCTTGCGCCGTTTTGCGCCAGCGATTCCCGCATTGTCGAACGCTGGGTCGTAACCCGTTCGCCACCCGTTTTCGGACGCGGCGCGAGCGCCGGCCGATCCGGGCCCGCGCCCGATTCTCGCAGCTCGACGCCGCCGCGCCACGCGCGGCATACCGGCCGCCCACGGCCGCCGGGAATCGCCTGAACCCCTTTCCGTGACCGCCAGACCCGATGTCAGTCTCCGAACTCAAACGCCGCCGCACGTTCGCGGTCATTTCCCACCCGGACGCGGGTAAAACCACGCTCACCGAAAAACTGCTGCTGTTCTCGGGCGCGATCCAGATCGCCGGTACCGTGAAGGGCCGCAAGAGCAACCGCTACGCGACGTCCGACTGGATGGAAATCGAAAAGCAACGCGGCATTTCGGTCGCGAGCTCGGTGATGCAGTTCGAGTACGGCGATTGCGTGATCAACCTGCTCGACACGCCGGGCCATGAGGATTTCTCCGAGGACACCTACCGTGTGCTGACCGCGGTCGACGCCGCCGTGATGGTGATCGACGGCGCGAACGGCGTCGAAGCGCAGACGCTGAAGCTGCTGGAAGTGTGCCGCAGCCGCAAGACGCCGATCGTCACGTTCATCAACAAGCTCGACCGCGAAGTGCGCGAGCCGCTCGAACTGCTCGACGAGATCGAGCAGCACCTCGGCGTGGCGGCGGTGCCTTTCACATGGCCGATCGGCATGGGCAAGGATTTCCAGGGCGTCTACGACGTCCAGCGCGATCAGGTGCGCGTGTTCCGCGCCGGTCAGGACACGGCCGGCGGCGCGGTCGAAACGCTGCAGGCGCTGAGCAACGAGGAAGGCGAGCGTCGTTTCGGCCACGCGTGGGTGCGTGCGAAGGAAGAAATCGATCTGATCACCGGCGCGACGCCCGAGTTCGACCGTGAGCAGTTCCTCGCCGGCCAGCAGTCGCCGGTGCTGTTCGGTTCGGCGATCAACAACTTCGGCGTGAAGGAGATTCTCGACGCGCTGGTCGACCTCGCGCCGCCGCCGTCGATGCGCATGACCGTGCAGCGTCCGGTGCAGCCGGAAGAGTCGAAGTTCACCGGCGTCGTGTTCAAGGTGCAGGCGAACATGGACCTCGCGCACCGCGACCGCGTCGCGTTCATCCGCGTATGCTCGGGACGTTTCGAGCGCGGCATGGCGGTGAAGGTCACGCGCTCGAACAAGACGTTCCGCGCAAACAACGTGGTCACGTTCCTGTCGCAGCGTCGCGAGACGGTGAGCGAGGCGTATCCGGGCGACATCATCGGTATTCCGAACCATGGCACGCTGAGTCTCGGCGATACGCTGACCGAAGGCGAGCAGCTGCAGTTCGTCGGCCTGCCGTTCTTCGCGCCGGAAATTTTCCAGACCGTCGAAGTGGTCGATCCGATGCGCGCGAAGCAGCTCGGCGAAGCGCTGAAGCAGCTCGGCGAGGAAGGCGCGATCCAGGTGTTCCGTCCCGAAGCCGGCGGTCTGATGATTCTCGGCGCGGTCGGGCAGTTGCAGTTCGAAGTGGTGTCGCACCGTCTGTCGACGGAATACAAGGTCGACGTGCGCATGGCGCCGGCGCGTTACCGGCTGTCGCGCTGGGTGACCTGCGACGATGCGGCCGAGCTGCGCCGCTTCACCGACTCGTACTCGGCGCGAATCGCGCTCGATGCGTCCGATGCGCCGACCTATCTGGCCTCGCACGTATCGGAGATCGAAGTCGCGCAGAAGGCGTGGCCGAAGGTCGTGTTCAACGAGTTGCGCGAGCACTCGGGGGCGCCGTTCAGAAAGGCGATGTAAAACCACGAGTCCGCTGGTTGCGAAGCAAAAAAGCCGCGTCGTTCGACGCGGCTTTTTACTTTTCCGCCGCAACAACGTCCCGCGCCAGCGCGCGACTTCACCTATGCTGACGGAACCACCCGCCTCGCCGCGAAGCCGGCTCCAATTCCTGTCCAACCGCATGGAGCGCCCGTGACCGTTCGCAACCTCGACGCCTTGTTTCGCCCGAAATCCGTCGCCGTGATCGGCGCGTCCGAGCGGCCGGGCAGCACCGGCGCGATGGTATGGGCGCGTGTGCTGGAAGGCGGCTTCGACGGCCCGCTGTGGCCGGTCAATCCGAAGCACGCGACGCTCGGCGTCCACCCGGTAATTCCCGACGTCGGCGATCTGCCGCAGGCGCCCACCGTCGCGGTGATCTGCACGCCGCCCGCGACGTGGCCCTCGCTGATCCATAAGCTCGGTGGCATGGGCACGCGCGCCGTAATCATCGTCGGCGAGGTGCGCAGCGATGAAGACCGGCTCGAGCTGCGGCACGCGCTGTCGGCGGCGCGGCCGCATCTGTTGCGCATCGTCGGACCCGGCAGTCTCGGCGTGGTGTCGCCGGCGCTCGGCGCGCATCTGGGCGCGCCGTCGTGCACGGTCAAGGCGGGCGGCGTCGCGTGGGTGTCGCAGTCGAATGCGCTGACCAACGCAGTGCTCGGCTGGGCACGAGCGCGCGGGCTCGGTTTTTCGCACGCGGTGGCGCTCGGAGCGGAGGCCGACGTCGATGCCGGCGACGTGCTCGATTACCTCGCGAGCGACCCCGGCACCCGCGCGATCCTGCTCGAACTCGACAGCGTGCGGGCGGCGCGCAAGTTCATGTCGGCCGCGCGCGCGGCGGCGCGCAACAAGCCGGTGCTCGCGCTGCGCTCCGGCCGCGACGATCCCGCCGACGGTCTCTACACAGCGGCGTTCCGGCGCGCGGGCCTCGTGCGCGTCGACGCGCTCGACGATCTGCTCGACGAAATCGAAACGCTCGGCGTCGGCCGCGTGGCGGCGGGCGCCACCGCCACGCTGATCACTAGCGACCGCGGTCTCGCGACGCTCGCGCGCGACGCGTTCACCGCCGCCGGCGGCCTGCTCGCGCCGTGGCCGGCCGCGGCGTCGGACGCGCTGCGCGAGGCGCTGCCGCTCGCGGTCGGCGGCAATCCGCTGCTGCTCGGCGACGGCGCGCGTCCTGAGCATTTCGGCACCGCGCTGAAGCTGCTCGGCGAGTATCGCGAGACCGGCACCGCCGTCGTGGTGCACGCATCGACGCATGGCGCGCCCGTCGACGACGTCGCGCAGGCGCTGATCGAGCATCAGCGCTTTGCGTATCGCGGGCTGCTCGCGTGCTTTTTCGGCGGTGTCGATGCGACGAGGCGCGACGCGCTGCATGCGCAGGGCATCCCGGTGCACACGACGCCGCAGCGGCTCGCGCGCGCCTTCGCCCGTCTGGTCGATTACCGGCTGGGCCGCGAACTGCTGATGCAAACGCCGGAGGGCCTGCCTGCGCAGATTCCCGAGTCGATCGACGCCGCCCAGGCGCAGGCTCGCGAAGCGTTGGCGGCGGGCGCGAGCGAGCTTGCCGGGGCGGCGGCGGCGCGGTTTCTGTCGCGGTTCGGGTTGCGGGTGGAGGGTGCGGAAGGAGGGGGAGCCCACGCGTCGGGCGCCGATGCGTCGGGCGCCGATGCCGACGGCGCCGCAAAACCCATCGTCGACGTCGCCGTCGAACTGCACGACGACGACAACTTCGGCCCCGTGTTCCGCTTCGCCGCACCGCCGATCGACGGCGTTTCCAGCGGGTTGCACGTGTACGGCCTGCCGCCGCTCAATCCGATGCTCGCGCGCGACATCGTCACGCGTTCGCACTACGCGAGGCTGGTCGCGCCGGAGCCGACGCTCGCGGCGTTGACGGCGGTGTCGCAAGCGGTTTGCGACGTGCGCGAGATCGTCGGCCTGTCGTTGAAGCTCAGGGTCTACCGGGACCGCGTGACGGTGGTCGATCCCGTGTTGCGGCTCGGCGCGCAGCGCAGCCGTCTTGCGATCGTGCCGTATCCGCGCCGCTTCGAGGAAACGATCGACTGGCAGGGGATGCGTGTAACGGTGCGGCCGATTCGCCCCGAAGACGAAAACGCGCATCGCGAGTTCGTGCAGGCGATGACGCCGGAAGATTTGCGGCTGCGTTTTTTCGCTTCAGTCGGCGCGTTCGACCACTCGCAACTCGCGCGCATGACGCAGATCGACTACGACCGGGAAATGGCGCTGATCGCGACGGTCGACAACGAAGACGGCGTCGCGCAGACGCTCGGCGTGGTGCGTGCGGTGGCCGATCCCGACAACGAGACGGCCGAATTCGCGGTGACCGTGCGCTCGGATCAGAAAGGGCGGCGCCTCGGCCAGTTGCTGATGCAGCGGATCATCGCGTACGCGCGGGCGCGCGGCACGCACTGGCTGATCGGTGAAGCGTTGCGCGAGAACACCGCGATGATCGCGCTCGCGAAGGCCAGCGGCTTCACGATCACGCGGACCGATGACCCCGGTGTGGTCGGCTTCCGGATGGCGCTCGACGAAACGGCGGGGGCGGACCCGAAGTCCGCCGCGCAGAACCAGCCGGCGGGTTGAACGGCTGACGTTGCGAGCCGCTCAACGCATGGCTTCACCGCCTCACGCCGCCAGCTTCTGAGCCGCCTCATCGACCTGCGCGCGCGTGACCGACAGCTCGTCGAGCCATGCCTGCGCATACACGGCGCCGGTTTCGCGTTCGAGCCGCGCGATCGTCGCGGCGCAGCGGTTCGCGTCCTTCAGCGTCGAAATGAACGCTTTCACCGACTCACCGCCCTTGAACGCGTCGAACAGCGGCACGCGAATTTCGTCGGGCAGCGCACGGGTGGTCCATTGGTACGGCTTGCCGTTGAACGTCAGCGACGGCGGCAGCACGCGCTCCTTGCGCGCGGCAGGAATCAGGCCGTAGGTGCGCGCCGCTTCGCCGATCTGCTCGGGCGAAAACAGCTCGTCGGGCGTGATGTGGAACTGCTGGACGAAGGTCTCGATGCTTTGCATCGCGGCGGCGCGGTCGTCGCGGCGCTTCTGCGCGTGGGCGACGATGTCGCGCAGTTCGTCGGCTTCTTCGGCGGTGATCGTGAAGCTCGACTGCTTCTGCTGGAGTTCGGAAAAACGCTGGAATTCGGAATCGGTCAGAAGTTTGGCCATTGCTCAATCGATGCGCGCATGAGCCCGTCATGCGGCGTTATTTTGGAAGGGCCGCCATTCTAAACCATGTGCGCGTGCGCGCCGCCGCGCAACTTAGCGCGCAACTTAGCGCGCAACTTACCGATCACGCCGCCTGCTCTCGGAACATCGACAGCGCTTGCACCGTGTCGCGCAGCAGCGTGGTGGCCGCTTCGAGCGTCGGCGCGACGTATTCGTCGATCCGCCGCAGATACGGGCAGGTCAGCACCGCGATCGCCTGTCCCGACGGCGCGAGTATCGGGAACGTCACGTCGGTGACGCCGAAGGTCTGCTGGCTGTCCTTCTGCCAGAAGCCCGCCGCGCGGATGCGCTCGCAGGCCTCCTCCAGCGCGTCGCGATCGAGCGTCACTTCGCCTTTCACCTTCGTGTGCTCCGCCAGCATCTGCTGGCGCTGCTCGACGCTCTGGAACGCGAGCATCACGCGCCCCGAACCGGTGTCGATCAGGCCGACCCGCGAACCGAGCCGCACTGACATGCCCCATGTGCCCGGTCCGTCGACTTGCGCAATCACCAGCAGGTTGCCGCGGTCGTAGACGACGAGGTGGCAAGACTGCTCGGCCGCGTCGGCGAAACGCTGTATCAGCGGCAGCGCTTCTGCGATCAGCCGGTTCATTGGCGGATGACGGTGCGCGAGCGCGAATAGCTTCAGGCTCAGCGAGTAGCGGTCGCCAGCCGCCGAGCGCACCACGTATTGGCGCGCGACGAGGCGTTCGAGCATCCGGTACATCTCGCTCGCGTTGCGGCCCAACTGCCGCGTGATTTCGGCGCGCGTGAGTCCTTCCTTCTGCGCGGACAGTAGCTCGAGAATGTCGAGGCCTTTATCCAGCGCGGGGGCGCGATAGCGGTCGTCGTCCTTGTCTTCGGCGTCCATCGTGAGGGTCGGAGAATTCGGTGTGGAACTCTTATTATCTGGTGTGCGCGGGCGAGTGCGTAGCATTTCGCGAACTGGATGGCCTATGTCCAGGGAAAACCCAGGCATCCGCGCCGCGTAGTTTTCTTGACTTGGAAAAATTCGAATATGAATAATACGTTCATTGGTGAATGAATGCACTTCCCAAGCGGTGCGCGGAGTGTGACCGCCGCGCCCTCGCCGCCGCATGGTAAAAAGACCACAAATCTGGAGACACGCTCATGTCGGCATCGATCGTATCGAAAATCGGGCAGCGGCGCCGTATCGGCCGCGGCTCGTTGCAGGTGAGCGGACTGGGGCTCGGCACGGCGCCGCTCGGCGGCCTGTACCGCGACCTGTCCGACGAAGAGGCCCAAGCGACGATCGCCGCCGCCTGGGACGCGGGTGTGCGCTACTTCGACACCGCGCCGCACTACGGCAACACCAAGGCCGAGCATCGGCTCGGTGCCGCGCTGCGCCACTATCCGCGCGGCGAGTATGTGCTGTCGACCAAGGTCGGCCGCCGCTTCGTGCCGCGCACGTCGCCATTCGACGACCGCGAAGGCTGGCAGAATCCGCTGCCGTTCGAAGCGATCTACGACTACACGCACGACGGCATTCTGCGTTCGTTCGAGGACAGCCAGCAGCGCCTCGGCATCATCGATATCGACGTCCTGCTCGTGCATGACATCGGTCGCGTCACGCACGGCGACCAGCATCCGCACTACTGGCGGCAACTGACCGAAGGGGGCGGCTTCCGTGCGCTCGAGCGCCTGCGCTCGACGGGCGCAATCAAGGCGCTCGGCCTCGGCGTCAATGAGGGCGCGGTGATCCTCGACGCGATGGCCGAGTGCGATATCGATTGCGCGTTGCTCGCGGGCCGTTATACGCTGCTCGAGCAGACCACCCTCGACGACCTGCTGCCCGCCTGCGAGGCGCGCGGCGTCAGCATCCTGCTCGGCGGCGCGTTCAATTCGGGCATTCTGGCGCGGGGCGTCGCAGGCGATCTGAAGTTCAATTACGGCGCCGCGCCGCCCGAGGTGATCGAGCGCGTCGCGCGTCTGGAGGCGGTATGCCGCGCGCATGACGTGCCGCTCGCCGCTGCCGCGTTGCAGTTTCCGTATGCACACCCGGCGGTCGCCACCGTGCTGACCGGCGCGCGTAGCGCCGACGAATTGCGCGAGAACGTCGCGTCGTTCGAGCTGCCGATCCCCGCGGCCTTGTGGTCCGCATTGCGCGACGCGGGCCTGCTCGACCCCCGTGCGCCCGCGCCCGAGGACTGACCCGACCATGCCGATCGACGCTCACCAGCACTACTGGGACCCCGCGCGGGGTGACTACGAGTGGCTGACGCCGGAGCTGAAAATCCTCTACCGGCCGTTCGGGCCTGATGATCTGAAGCCGTTGCGCGAACAGGCCGGCATCGAGCGGACCATGGTCGTGCAGGCCGCGCCGACGCTCGACGAAACCCGCTACCTGCTCGACATCGCGCGGCACGAGCCGTCGATCGCGGGCGTGGTCGGCTGGGTGCCGCTGTTGTTGCCGAACGCGCCCGATCTGATCGAGGTGCTCGCGCGCGAGCCGAAGTTCAAGGGCGTGCGGCCGATGCTTCAGGATCTGCCCGACGACGGCTGGATCGCCAACCCCGATCTCGCGCCGGCGATCGAGGCGCTGATCGCGCACGATCTCGCGTTCGATGCGCTGATCTACGCGCGTCACGTGCAATACGTCGAGATCTTCGCGCAGCGTTTTCCGGCGCTGCGCATGGTGGTCGATCATGGCGCGAAGCCGCCGATCCGCTACGGCCAGGCGGCCTACCCGGTATGGCGCGACGCGATCACTCGGCTCGCCGCGCTGCCGCAGGTGCATTGCAAGCTGTCGGGTCTCGCGACCGAGGCCTCGCCCGGCTGGACCGAGGACACGCTGCGGCCCTACGTCGAGCATCTGCTGAACACTTTCGGTCCCGCGCGGCTGATGTGGGGCAGCGACTGGCCGGTGCTCGAACTGAACGGCGACTATCTGCTCTGGCATTCGGTGGCGACCACGCTCGTCGCGTCGTTGAGCGACGCCGAGCGCGACGCCGTGTTCGGCGAGAACGCCGCCGCGTTTTATCGGCTTTGATTTCGTTAGCAGCCCATTCAACTGGAGTCGTAGATGACACAAAGACTGGCCGGCAAAACGGCCCTGATCACCGCGGCGGGACAAGGTATCGGTCTCGCCACCGCCGAACTGTTCGCGCGCGAAGGCGCGCGCGTGATCGCCACCGATATCCGCATCGACGGACTCGCCGGCAAGCCGGTCGAGGCGCGCCAGCTCGACGTGCTCGATGGCGCGGCGATCAAGGCGCTCGCCGCGGAAGTCGGCACGATCGACGTGCTGTTCAACTGCGCGGGCTTCGTACACTCGGGCAATATCCTCGAATGCAGCGAGGAGGACTGGGATTTCGCGTTCGACCTCAACGCGAAGGCCATGTACCGTATGATTCGCGCGTTCTTGCCGGCCATGCTGGAGAAGGGCGGCGGCTCGATCATCAACATGTCGTCGGCGGCGTCGAGCGTGAAGGGCGTGCCGAATCGCTTCGCGTACGGCGCGTCGAAGGCCGCGGTGGTCGGGCTGACGAAATCCGTCGCGGCGGATTTCGTCACGCGTGGTGTACGCTGTAACGCGATTTGCCCGGGCACGGTGTCCTCGCCGTCGCTCGAACAGCGAATCGCCGCGCAGGCTCAAGCGCAGGGCGCGTCGCTCGATGCGGTGCAGGCCGCCTTCGTCGCGCGTCAGCCGATGGGCCGCATCGGCAAGCCGGAGGAGATCGCCGCGCTCGCGCTGTATCTCGCGTCCGACGAGTCGTCGTTCACGACGGGCCAACTCCATGTAATCGACGGCGGATGGTCGAACTGATTCTGATTGACTGACGAACCGAACACTACTGAACGTAAAGGGAAGTGCAACGATGAAACTGCTTCGTTATGGGCCGAAAGGCCAGGAAAAGCCGGGCCTGCTCGACGCGCAAGGCAAGATTCGCGATTTGTCGAAGGTAGTGGGCGATATCGACGGCGCTGGGCTCGGCGATGAAAGCCTCGCGAAACTGCGCGCGCTCGATCCGGCAACGCTCCCGGTCGTCGAAGGTAATCCGCGCGTTGGACCGTGCGTCGGCAAGATCGGCAAGTTCATTTGCATCGGCCTGAACTATGCGGACCACGCGGCGGAATCGAATCTGCCGGTACCGGCCGAACCGGTCATCTTCAACAAGTGGACGAGCGCGATCAGCGGCCCGAACGACGACATCGAAATCCCGCGCGGTTCGAAGAAGACCGACTGGGAAGTGGAACTCGGCGTCGTGATCGGCAAGGCGGCGAAGTATGTCGACGAAGCGAACGCGCTCGAGCATGTGGCCGGCTACTGCGTCATCAACGACGTGTCGGAGCGCGAATGGCAGATCGAGCGCGGCGGCACGTGGGACAAGGGCAAGGGCTTCGACACGTTCGGCCCGATCGGCCCGTGGGTCGTCACGCGCGACGAAGTCGCCGATCCCCAGAACCTGAGCCTGTGGCTCGAAGTGGACGGCCATCGCTACCAGAACGGCAGCACGAAGACGATGATCTTCAGTGTCGCGAAGCTGGTGTCGTATGTGTCGCAGTGCATGAGCTTGCAGCCGGGCGACGTTATCTCGACCGGCACGCCGCCGGGCGTCGGCATGGGCGTGAAGCCGAACCCGGTGTTTCTGAAGCCGGGGCAGACGGTGCGTCTGGGTATCGAAGGGCTGGGCGAGCAGACGCAGAAGACTTACGCGGCGGAGTAACGCGCTTTCTCATTCCGTCATATCGCTGTGAAATGAAAGGCCGTTCCTGTTTCGCGCAGGAGCGGCTTTTTTCATGGCGTCCCGGCTTTAAGCCCCCGCCTCCTGCTCCCCGTCCTCTCCAATCCGATTCACAGTGCCCTGCGCAACCGCCACCAGCTTCTCGCGATTCCCCTCCATCACGAACACGCTGCACTGGCAGGTCGCCTGATGCCTGCCCGCATAGACCACACTGGCGCGCGCGATCAGCGTGCCCTTCACTGCCGGGCGCAGATAATTGATCTTGTACTCACCGGTCACGACTCTCGGACCCAGCGACAGCGCGCCCGCGAACGTCAACGCATTGTCGGCGAGATAGCTGATGACGCCGCCATGTACGAAGCCATGCTGCTGCCGCAGTTCATCTCGAATCGGCAGACATAGGGTGAGCTCGTCGCTGCCGGCGTGCATCAGCTCCGCGCCTAGCAGCATGCTGAACGGCTGGGCGTGCAGTGCGCCGCGCGCCCGGTCGAGTAGGTCGGTCATCGTGGTTCCTTCGTGCAGGGGTCTGGGTAGTGCATCGGTGCAACAAAACATCCGCGCGGCGTGCGCCACGCGGTCCCTACCCACTCTAGGAAGTGCCGCTGCGCTGCGCAAGGTGATTCCGCGTGACCAGCGGCGCATTGTTGCGCAAAACAATCGCAATCGCGACGATCGACGATGAAACCTGCACGTAGAGCGCTTTTTGCGGGAATTGGCCTCAAGCCGCCAATCGGCCTGCCGTTAACCCCTGGTGTACCTCCGTTATCCTTTGTTCCCAGGTGTCCACGATGTTCAGCAAGATCAAGGTCGCATCCGGCCTGCTATGTGTTCTGGCCGCGTTCTGCGTCTTCCAGCTCGTCACGGTAGGGTTGGGCTTCTGGTCACTGACGCGCACGCACGACGACGTCGGCGATCTGTCGAACATCGCGTTGAAGCAGGTCGACGCGGTCAATCAGACGACGCAGCGCCTGATGGACGCGCGCATCAACCTGTCGCGTGCCGGCACGCGCATGGTGCGCGGGGGCACCGAGCCTACGGACATCGTGCAGCACGCTCGCGAACAGCTCGCTGCCGCCGATCAGTCTTTCGCGGCCTTCATGAGCGCGCAGAAGACCAGCGACGAAAACAGCGCGCGCGCCACCGCGCTCGCCGAACGCTACAAGACGCTGCATGGCGCGCTCGCGGAGCTCGCGCAGTATCTCGACTCGAACAACATCCAGGCCTTCCTCGATCAGCCGACGCAGTCGTTTCAGGACGCTTATCTGGCGGAAGTGCACAACTTCGGGCAATTCGGCGACGACGCGAGCCGCGCGTCGCTCGATTCGATCGATGCGCGCGTGGCGGCGTTTCGCATCGTCAGCGCGGTGATCTTGCTCGTGCTCGTCGCCGGCACGCTCGCCGTCTATACGGCGCTGCGCCGCGGCGTCGTGGCACCGCTCGAGGAAGCGGGCCGCCACTTCGAGCGCATCGCCCAAGGCCGTCTCGATCAACCGATCGCCGCACGCGGCAGCAACGAAATTGGCCGTCTGTTCTCGGGCCTCGCGACGATGCAGGCAAGCGTCGCACGCACCGTCAAGAGCGTGCGCGAATCGGCCGACTCGATCCATCTTGGCGCCAACGAAATCGCGACCGGCAACGCCGATCTGTCGGCGCGCACCGAAAACCAGGCAGCATCGCTCGAGGAAACGGCATCGAGCATGGAGGAACTCACAGCGACCGTGCGCCAGAATGCCGATCATGCGCGCGAAGCCAATGCGCTCGCCGAGACCGCGCTTGACGCGACGTCGCGCGGCAGTGAAGTCGTCAATCAGGTGGTCGACAAGATGCGCGGCATCGCGCAGAGCTCGGACAAGATCGCCGAGATCATCTCGGTGATCGACGGCATCGCGTTCCAAACCAACATCCTCGCGCTGAATGCCGCCGTCGAGGCGGCGCGCGCGGGCGAGCAGGGCCGCGGCTTCGCGGTCGTGGCCGGCGAAGTGCGCGGCCTCGCGCAACGCAGCGCGCAGTCGGCGAAGGAAATCAAGATGCTGATCAGCGAATCGGTCGCGGAGATTCAGGGCGGCTCGACGCTCGTCGAGCGCGCTGGCGAAGCGATGAGTCATGTGTCGGCGTCGATCTCGCGCGTCACGCAGATGATGGCCGAAATCAGCGCGTCGTCGCTCGAGCAGAGCACCGGCATCGAGCAGGTGAATCAGGCGGTCGTGCAGATGGACGAGATGACGCAGCAGAACGCGGCGCTCGTCGAGCAGGCCGCGGCGGCGGCGGCTTCGCTGCATCAGCAAACCGAGCAATTGAAACAGGCCGTTTCCGTGTTCGAAATTTCTGAAAGTGTGTTGCGCACGCAACAGCGCGGAGCGATGTCCGTCGCAAATGCAGAATTCGCATTAACCGGAATGCATGCGCTTTAAAGCGGCGACGCTTGAAAACGACGCAGAAATAGAAAATGGCCCGCGTAAAGCGAGCCATTTTGCATTAGACGCAAGCGCCTGTAGAGGCGCCTATCGTGACGTCCAAGTCTGTCTCAAAGTACCCGAAGGAACTTAGACCGGCTGGATGTTTGCAGCCTGCTTGCCCTTCGGGCCTTGCTTGACTTCGAACGACACTTTCTGGTTTTCCTGCAAGGACTTGAAGCCCGAAGACTGGATTTCCGAGAAGTGTGCAAACAGGTCTTCGCCGCCGTCGTCCGGGGTGATGAAGCCAAAGCCCTTTGCATCGTTAAACCACTTAACAGTACCTGTTGCCATTTTTGATCCAAATAAATGTTGTGTATTGCATCGCGACCGCAATCGCTCCAATGCGAGAGCGAGCACGAGGGGAGAGTTGTATCACGTCTTTATGACAGACGCCAATCAACCTGCGTCCGGGTATTCCCCGGTTTTGATGTTTTTTCGCGCTTTGAGAACGTCTGAGGAGAACTTTTTTGCGCCAGGGTTTACTAGCGACATCAAATTTCTCCCGCGACCCGGCGGCGGACATTCGTCCGTGCATGCCGCACTTTATTGAGACGATCAAGCATCGAACTTCATCTATCACTGGCCAAATTCGGCTAAGTTCGCGCTCGAAATTCGGTGTCCACAGGCAGCGCCGCGTAGGCGGTGGCCAGATGATAAGGCGTCGTTGACGGCATGTCCGCACGTGCAATTTCGCCGCTCGATGTCTTGCATTCGAACCAGCCGTGTTCATGCAAAAAGCATCGCTGAAAACGTGCGATCTGTTGCGGCAGCGCCGCGCGCACCGCCGGATCGTCGTGACTGGCTAGCGCGCGCAGATATTCCGTCTGCGCCCAGATCCGCTGGGTCGCGTCGCTGACCTTGCCAGCCTCGTCGAGCGATGCGCACACGCCGCCGTTGTCCGGGTTCACGCCATGCTGCTGCGCGAAGGTGAAGGCGCGCGCCAGCGCGTCGGTTAGCCCCGTGCCGTCGAACAGCGCGCCCGCCTGCCTGACCAGCCAGTACCACTCGAACTGATGTCCCGGCTCCAGACGGTTGCCGCTCGCGCCGATCGGCAATTCGGCGATACAGCCGCTCGGCGCATGCACGAAGTGTCGCGCGACCGCGCCAGCGAGGCGGCGCAACGCGGCGCCGAAGACGTTGTCGCGCGTCGCCTCGCCGGCGGCGAGCCACGCTTCGGTCAGGTGCATCAGCGGATTCTGCAACGGCGTGGCGGTGACCTTCGAAAAGTCGACGTTGAGCGCGGCATTGAACAGATCGCCGTCGGCCGCGAAGTTCGACTGGATCAGCGCGGTCGTGCTGTGCACGAGCTTCAGCGCGTCGAGGTTGTCGGTGCGCCGCGCGTATTCCGCGCACGCGAACACGACGAACGCGTGCGTGTAGAGGTCCTTGGTCGTGTCGAGCGGCAGGCCGAGCGCGTCGACGCTGTAGAACCATCCGCCGTGGTCGGCGTCCCGAAAGCTGCGGGTCAGCGAATCGAACAGCACGCGCGCGTGTTCCATGTCGCCCGCTTGTGCAAATGTGAACAGCTGCCGCGCGCATGCCATCGCCCGATAGCGTTGCGCGGGCAGCGGCTCGCCGCTGGTGGCGTCGAGCGCTTCGTAGGGCAACTGCAACGCGTGATTGAAGCCGGGCCCGCGCCACATCGGCAGCACCACGTTCGCGAAGTGCTCGCGCAGCGCGGTCGCGGCGGTGGTCGTCGAAGCAGGGGGAGGGGGCGTGCTTGGCATCGTCGGTTGGTTCGGGCGCGCAACGCGCGCAGTGTGTCGAGGCAGTGTTCAGGGCGGCGTTTCAGGATTCCGCTCGCCGAGACTGCTGCGGTGTGCGGCCTAGCATAAAGCAAACGCCTCGCGCTGACAGCTTGGGTCAAGCATCCGAAATGCTCGACGCTGCGCTCGCCTTCGGTAATTGCACGGCGTGCGGGAATTCCAGGGCGACGACGCAAAGTCGTGAAAGGCGCGAGGCGCGCGAAAGGGCGCAAATCGTCGGGGAATGGCTTCGGCACGGGCGGAGCGCCATGCGACAATGCTGTCTCTAAATATTCCAATGGCAATGACAAGCGGCATCCGGCGCCCCGTTCCTGGCGACGACCGCTTTTTCCTCTATGGCAGATTCCGCAGCATCCCCGCAGTCCATGCCTCCGCGCGTCGCTTCGAAGAAGCAGCGCCAGGGCGCCGTCTCCACCGAAACCGAAAACAAGCTGGCGCGCGCGGCACGCTCGGCGCAACGCCTCGCGCAACTGAGCGGCGTCGCGCGCGACGACAGCACGCTCGACCTGTTCCCCGACGATCCGACCCGCGCGACGCTCGAGGCGATGAACATCGACGTCCGCCAAGGCACGCTGCGCGGCTTCGAACTGCCGGACGTGGTGCTGCAGGCGGTCGGCGTATTCGATGAACACGGGTCGCTCGACAAAACTGCGCGCCGCGCACCGCGTGCGGCGAAGCTGGATGCGCCGATGCCGGTGAACGGGCAGTTGAGCGGGTTTGACGTCGAGCCGGTGATGGCGGTTGCGGATGCGTCTGCAAACAAGCCCGCAAACGAGCCCGCGAACGGCGCCCCCGACGGCTCAGCGCCGAACGCCGCAGCAAACACCGACGACAAGCCCGCGGCAACGTCGCGTGAGCCATCCGCGCCGCCCAGCTCGGCGATGGCCGCCGCGACCGTCGCGCGCAGCGTGACCGCGTTGCGCCAGGCGGCCGAAGCGGAGTCGGCTGCGACGGCGGGCGCGGGCAAGCCACAGCAGCGTTTCGCCGCGACGTTCGCGAAAGCCGCGACGGCATCGCGCGATGCCGCAGCGGCTACCGCTCCGGCTTCGCTTGCAACGTCCGCTGCGACCGACGGCAGTAGCATGAGCCAGTCCGCCGACGAGCCCGCGACGCGTACGCAATCCGCCTCGCCAGAGGCCGTGACCACGAAACAGGACGACAAGCTCTCCGCCACCTCGCAGTTGACGACACCCCGGTCCTCGTCCGCAGACAACCACGCCGGATTCGCCACTTCCTCGCATGACGCGCGCCGCACCGACGCGGCCGCCGCCGCGCTACGCTCGGAGCCGGAACTCGACCGCGCGCGTGCCACCGCGTTCGCCGATACAGTCGATGCGCTCTATGGCGTGATCGCCGATCAACGCCGCGCCGCGACCGATCATTCGCGGCGCGTGAAATGGATGCTGTCGATCGTGGTCGGTGCGCTGCTGGTGACGGTGGCTATCGGCATCGCGCAGACGCTGCTGCTGATGCGCCTTACGCGCGAGACGACGGCGCAGCAACACCGCATCGAACAGATGATGCAGAACCAACAAGCGGCGATGGTGAGCCTGATCGACGCGCATACGGCGACAGCGAACGCCGCGTCGGCGCCTGCGGCCACGACCCCCACCGCAGCGCCCGTCCAGCCCAGCGCGACGCCGACGCGCGCGAGGCACGCTCGCGCTTCGCATCGGCGGCCGCCGACTCACTAAATCGGGGACGTTGTCGCGATGCAACGCCTCCCGGCCCAATGACATCGCGGCAACCCGCGACAGCGAAAATTTGCTGCATTGCACTAGCTTTTCCCTAGGGAAAACCCCTATAATTACGACTAAGGGAAAACCCTAGCAATGCAGTCACTAACCGGGAGTCGCCATGAGCTACATCTTTGCACTGTTCCAAAAGGTCAGCGACCTCTTTGCGTCGCCCCATCTGCCGCTGGATTCGGACTACTCGTACGCAGCGCGTGCCCGTGAAGCAGAGCGTCGGCGCCGCGCGCAGGCCACGCTGTTCGGCATCAAGCTGACGGACTAAAAACCAGCCGCACCTCCCGAGCGCGCCACAACGCGCCGGGGCGCGCACCTCGAGTGCGCTTCTCATTGAGCCACTATTCGCGAAATGCGGATCGTGGCTTTTTGTTTTTCGGGGCTCTCTTGTCGCGATGCACCATTGCGCGACGAGACAGACGTATCAGCGCCAGGCCTCCAGTGTCTGTCCGACTCCTTGCGAATTATTTCGGGGCCGAAATGAATGTAACCAGCTTTCACGCTGATTCAGCGAGTCGAATGAAAGCATTGCGCGTAAACCTTTGTTGAATGAAGCGCGAAAGCGACACCGCGCTTCCATCAACAGGCCCCCTCTATGAAATGCTCGCTTACAAGTGCTAACGTCTTCACGCGATTCGGGCCGCTAAAGTGAGTCTCAAGCGTACGGCGTCTGGTTCGGCTCACAAGCGAAGCGAACGAAGCGAATCGCACGATCCGAGCAAACACGGACGCTGGCCTGGAATAAAACTTTGACGGGAGGTCATGATGAAAAACTTTGGCAAGGCATCGCGCTCGCTGATCGCAACGCTGCTCGCGGGCGGCGCACTCGTCGCGGCTGGTAGCGCATTCGCGCAAGACCGCGTGATCGTCGAACACGGTCCGGCACCAGTCGTGTACGGCCAACCGCATATGATGCCGGTGGGCGTGTCGATCAACATCGGCTGGCACGGCGATCGTTACTGGGACGGCCACCGCTACTGGGAGCACGACGAGTGGATGCGCCATCATCCGCACGACTACGATCCGCACCACCGCGGCGGCGATCGCGACGATCACCGCGCGCCGCCCTCGCGCTACTAAAGCGCGCCTGACGGCGCCGCAACAGGCGGCGTGAGTCCACGAAGCCGGTCTTCCCTCGGGGGGAAGGCCGGCTTCGTCGCAATTGGGCGTGCGAGTCCGACCGTGGTATTGCGCGTGCTGCGCTATGCTTCGGGGCTTTCATCGACGGCAGCGGGAGCGCGTATGGGCAAGACGACACAGGATGTAGCGATAGGGGTGGTGGGCACGGGACTGATGGGCGTCGGCATTGCGACGCAGGCCGCGTTGCATGGATACCGCACGATCGTTCACGACGTCGATCCGGCGCGGCTCGCGAGCGTCGCGCCGAAAGCGCAAGCCGTGCTCGACGAACTGATCGACGCGGGCCGTATCGACGATGCTGCCAAACAGGCGGCGCTCGCGCGCATCGAAACCAATGCGCAACTCGATGCGATCGGGCAAGCGCGCTTCGTGATCGAGGCGATTCCCGAAGTGCTCGAACTCAAACACCGCCTCTACGCGACGCTGACCAGCCTGCTCGCCGATGATGCGATCCTCGCGAGCAACACCAGCGGCTTCCCGCCCGACCAGCTTGCCACCCCGCTGCGCGCGAAAGAACGCTTCGTGATCGCGCATTTCTGGAACCCGCCGCACATGATTCCGCTCGTCGAGGTCGTGCCGGGCACCGAGACCGCGCCCGAAGTCGTGCAGCAAACCGCCGGACTGATGAGCGCGATCGGCATGGAGCCGGTCGTGCTCGCGAAGGCGATTCCGGGCTTCGTCGGTAATCGGCTGCAGTTCGCGGTACTGCGCGAGGCGTTGCACATCGTGCGTTCGGGGGCGGCGACGCCCGAAGTCGTCGACTGCGTGATGAAAGCTTCGCTGGGACGGCGCTGGGGCATCGTCGGTCCGTTCGAGGGCGCGGACATGGGCGGACTCGACACGTTCGTCGACATCGCGTCGCATTTGATGCCGCAACTCGCGAAAGACGAGGACGTGATCGATCTGCTGCGCGCGCAGGTCGACGCGGGGCGTGTCGGCGTGCGCAGCGGCGCGGGGTTTCATGACTGGGATGAAGCGCGCATCGCGCGGGTAAAGGAAGGGCGCAAGCGCGTGATCGGGCGCGGCTAGTGCGGTATAAATAGCCGTTCCGTGCCTGGTACTCCGCCGCTTTTCGCGCTAACTGCCACACGCGTCGCAAGCGAACTAAGTCAACTCCAAGCCAACCCCAAGTCACTTCATGTCTCACTACTTCTATGACCCCGCCGCCGGTCACGGCCTCCCGCACGATCCTTTCAAGGCGATCGTCGCGCCGCGGCTGATCGGCTGGATTTCGTCGCGCGATGCCGAAGGCACGCTCAATCTCGCGCCATACAGCTTTTTCGGCGCGTTCGCGACCTTTCCGCCGATCATCGGTTTTAGCAGCGAGGGCCGCAAGGACAGCCTCGCCAACATCGAGGCGACCGGCGAATTCGTTTGGAATCTCGCCACCCGGCCGCTCGCGGAGCAGATGAACCGCTCGTCGGCGCCGGTCGCGCCGCATGTCGACGAGTTCGGATTGGCCGGGCTCACGCCGGCGCCGGGCCGCAACGTGGCGGTGCCACACGTAGCCGAATCGCCGGCGGCGCTCGAATGCAAGCTGCTGCAGATCGTGCGTCTGCATGATGTCGACGGCAAGCCGATGGACAACTATCTGTCGCTCGGCCAGGTGGTCGGCGTGCATATCGACGACGCGTATCTGAAGGACGGCCTGTTCGACACGCACGCCGCGCAGCCGATCATGCGCGCGGGTTATCGCGCCGACTATGCGCAGATCGGCGAGATGTTCCAGATGATCCGGCCAACGGCCTGAACTCGCCCTCAGCAGCTTGCGCTGATTAGCGGATCGCTCAGGGTGTCACCGGCGGCGGCTTGCGTGGGGACTGCGCGGACGTTTCTGCCGCGGAGTCACTGTTGCCGCTCCCGCTCCCGCCCACGGGCGCATCCACTTCGACCTCGACGACCGCAGCCGCGACCGGCGCGGCCGCCGTGACTTCCGCCGCAATCGCCGCGGGCACCGGCTGGATCGGGCGCGCACGCGAGCTGACGAGCACCGCGCGCGGTTCATTGTCGTAAATCACGGCCCGCACGCGCGGATAAATCTCCCGCTCCCAGCGACGTCCGCTGAACACGCCGTAGTGGCCGACGCCCGTTTGCACGTGATGCGTCTTCAGATACGGCCGCAGACGATCGCACATGTCCTGCGCGGCGAGCGTCTGACCGACCGCGCAGATATCGTCCTTTTCACCTTCCACGGTCAGCAATGCGGTGCGGCGAATCTTCGACGGCTCCACCAGCCGCCCCTCGACTTCGAGCGCGCGTAACGGCAGCGCATGCTGCTGGAACACGGTGTCGACGGTCTCCAGATAGAAGTCGGCGGTCAGATCCATCGTCGCGAAGTACTCTTCGTAGAAAGTGCGAATCGTGTCGGCTTTCCGCGGATCGCCCTTGCCGCGCTCGTAGTACATCGTTTCGAACGAGTCGGCGTGGCGGCCCGGATTCATCGCCATGAACGCGGCCAGTTGCACGAAACCCGGATACACGCGACGCTGCGCGCCGGCAAACCCGAACGGCACCGCGCTGATCAGATTGCGCTCGAACCACTCGATCGGCCGGCTCCTGGCCAGTTCGTTGACGCGCGTCGGATTGATGCGCGTGTCGATCGGGCCGGCCATCAGCGTCATGCTGGCCGGCTGCGCGGGATGGTCGTCGGCGGCCATCAGCGCGACGGCGGCGAGCGCTGCGACGGTCGGTTGACAGACCGCGAGCAGATGCGTGCCGGACCCGATCGTCGCGGTGAAGTCGATCACGTGGCGCACGAATTCGTCGAAGCCGAAGCGGCCTTCGCCGAGCGGCACGTCGCGCGGGTTGTGCCAGTCGGTGATATAGACGTCGTGCTCGGTCAGCATCGTGCGCACGGTTGCGCGCAGCAGCGTCGCGAAGTGGCCCGACATTGGCGCGATCATCAGCACGCGCGGCTGCGGCGTTGAAAGCACGACGTCCTTGCGAAAATGCAGCAGCGAGCAGAACGGCGTGCGCGCGACGACTTCCTCGACCACCGCGACCGGCTCGCCTTCGGTGACGACGCTATCGATGCCGAACTGCGGCCGCTTCGGCGTGAGTCCGCCGAGCATCAGAAGTTCGCACGTCGCGCGCAGCGAGCGTCCGTGCGGCGTAGCCGCGAATGCGGACCATGCATCGAGCGAACGGTTCGCCAGCGCCGCGCCGTGCCGCAGCGGTAGCAGCAGGTCGGCGCAGGCCTGATAGGCAGGATAGGCGAACAGATTCATACTTTCACTCGAATGCGCCAGAAAGACAGGAACTCGAATAAAAGCAAGTGGTGCGCCAGGCGCTGGCGCGCGTTGCCCCTGTGTCGCGTCATATCTGCGTGGGTCGGCATATCACTTGCGTGCATAGGCGAAATGGGCCGGCCTTGCCGCGCTTTGGTGCGCGCGCGCACCGCGGCGTGCATGGGTGCAGGCACGCGCGGCGCGATGCCCGATCTGGGGGACACACGTATGGGAAATACTACGCTCACGATAAGCAGCAGGAATTATTCGTCGTGGTCGCTGCGCGGCTGGCTGCTGACGAAGTTCAGCGGCTTGCCGTTCGAAGAAATCGTGGTGCCGATCGACGACCCCGCGACGCGCGCCGAACTACTGCTGCTGTCGCCGTCGATTCTGGTGCCATGCCTCGTGCACGACGGCGTCAAGGTCTGGGACACGCTGTCGATCGCCGAATATCTGCACGAGCTGAAGCCGCAAGCCGCGCTGTTGCCGCACGAGATCCGCGCCCGCGCGCATTGCCGCTCTATCTGCGGCGAGATGCATTCGGGGTTTGCGTCGTTGCGTTCGGCGCTGCCGATGAACCTGAAGGCGCATTTCCCGGGCTTCAAGGTATGGGCGCGCGCGCAATCGGATATCGAGCGGATCGTGACGATCTGGCGTGAATGTCTGAAGGAGTACGGCGGCCCGTTCCTGTTCGGCGAGCGGACCGCCGCGGACGCGATGTACGCACCGGTAGTTACGCGTTTCGTGACCTATGACGTGCAACTCGATCCGGATATGGTCGAATACGGGCAGCGCATCATGGCGCTGCCCGAAATGCGCGAGTGGATCGCGCTCGCGCGTCAGGAGGTCGAGGAGATCGATGAACTGGACGTCGAGTTCTGAGCGCGGCGGCTGCCGTCCGCGGCCGTCCACATCAAGCAGATCCGTCAGCCGCGCTCGCCTTCGAGCTTGAACACGCTGACCAGCTGCGCGAGCCGCGCAGCCTGCTCGCGCAACTCGGCCGCCGCGGCTTCCGCATCGACGACGATCGTCGCATTCTGCTGCGTCGCCTCGCCGATCTGCGTGACCGCCAGGTTGACCTGCTCGATGCCGCCCGACTGCTCGCGCGACGCGACATTGATTTCGCTCATGATCGCGCGGACCTGACCGACCTGAGTGACGATTCCCTGCATCGTCGCGCTCGCTTCTTCGGCGATGCGAAAACCGCTGTCGACGTTCGCGCTCGACGCGGCGATGACCCCCTCGATCTCCTTCACCGCCGCCGCGCTGCGCTGCGCGAGCGCGCGCACTTCCGACGCCACGACCGCGAAGCCCTTGCCGTGCTCGCCCGCGCGCGCCGCTTCGACGGCCGCGTTCAACGCGAGGATGTTGGTCTGGAAGGCGATGCCCTCGATGACCGTCGTGATCTCGGCGATCTTCTGCGACGAGCGGCCGATCTCGCCCATCGTCGACACCACGCGCTCGACCGCGCGGCCGCCTTCGAGCGCGGCGTCGGCGGCGTGGGTGACGAGGGTGTTCGCTTCGGTCGCGTGATCGGCATTCTGCTGCACGGTCGACGTGATCTGCTCCATGCTCGCCGCGGTTTCTTCGAGACTGCTCGCCTGGGTCGCGATGCGCATCGCGATGTTGCCGCTGCCGGTGGCGATCTTCTCGGTGCCCGCCGACATGTCGGCCGACGCGTTGCGCACCTGCGCGACGATGCGCGCGAGGCCCTCGCCGATGCCGTCGATCGCCAGCATCAGGCGGCCGATCTCGTCGGCGCGCGCGCGGCCGTGCTGCGCGAGGCGCACGCTCAGATCGCCCGCGGCGAGACGCTCCGACGCACGCGCGGCTTCGTCGAGCGGACGGCTGACGAGCCGCCGTACCGCGACGAGGAACACGATCGCGAACAGGCCGACCAGCGCGAGGCCGAGCAGCATAAACGTGTTCCGCGTGCGCACGACCTCGGCCATCACTTCGTCGCGCGGCGCGACGCCGCCGACGAGCCACTGCCACTCCGGCACCGTGACGAACGACACGAACTTGTCGCGCGCGTCGCTCTCGCCGAGCGTCGCGTCGGCCGAGCGGTAGTCGAGCTCGCCCTGCTTCATGTCGAGCATGCGCTGATACGGCGCGTTGGCGTCGTCGGCTTTCTGGCCCGCGGCGGCCGGATGCACGAGCAGCTTGCCGCGCTCCGCGCCGCTCGACGCGTCGAGCACGAAGTAATAGCCGCTCGCGCCGATCTTCAGCGCGTGGATGCCGTCCTGGACCGACTGGATCTCCTTGTCCACGTCGACACCGACGAACAGCGCGCCGATCACGCGGCCGCTCGCGTCGGCGATCGGCCGGTACTGCGTGATCATGCGCTTGCCGAACAGCATGGCGAGGCCGGTGTACGAGCGGTTCGCGAGCAGCGGCGCATACGCCGGCCCCTTGCGGTCGAGCAGCGTGCCGACCGCTCGGGTGCCGTCCTGCTTCTTCAGCGAGGTGGTCACGCGCACGAAGTCGTCGCCGCTGCGCGCAAACACGGTCGCGACCGCGCCGCTGCGTTCGAGGAACTGGTCGGGAATCGTGAAGTCGAGATTCAGCACCTTGTCGCCGGCCTTGAAAGTCGGCGTCGCGGTGTTCCCGATGTCGACTTTCTGCGTGTCGTCGAGCGAGAAGTCGGTGGGCAGGAAGCTCGCGAACAGCGCCATCGACCGATCGACTTCGGCCGACAGCGCCTTGTCGAACAGCTCGATCATCGCGGCGATCGAGCGGTCTTTTTCGGCGATGCGGGCGAGCACCTGGTCGCGCACCTGGTCGCCGGCGGCGCGCGCGAGCGCCCACGCGAACGTGCTGAAAATCAACGCGACCAGCACGCACGAGAGCACGGCAAGCCGCGCGCCGACGCTGGCGCGGCGCAAGAAGAGAGAGTTCATGGGCAGGCGCGAAAAGGGGACAGGCGACGCGCGCGTCGGGCATGGCCGCGAACGGCATCGATTTACTGGTTTACGGCTCGGGAGACGGCGGCTTTAGGGCGACTGAAAGCCGCCCGTAATAGGCTGAAAGGGGCCACAAAAAAACGGGCCCCGAAAAAGGGACGAGGAGGAATGCGGAAGGTGTTGCTGCGTTGCTCAGCGCACCGGATCGACGGTTCGGCCGGGCGCGCTTCGCCACGTCCGCAACAACAACGCATTGGTGACGACGCTGACGCTCGAAAACGCCATCGCCGCGCCCGCGAGCATCGGATTCAGCAAGCCGAACGCGGCCAGCGGAATGCCGATCAGGTTGTAGACGAATGCCCAGAACAGGTTCTGCTGGATCTTGCGCCAGGTTCTGCGCGAGATGTCGATCGCGTCGGCGACGAGCGCCGGGTCGCCGCGCATCAGCGTGATGCCGGCGGCGTGCATGGCGACGTCGGTGCCGCTCGCCATCGCGATGCCGATGTCGGCGGCGGCGAGCGCGGGCGCGTCGTTGATGCCGTCGCCCGCCATCGCGACGATGCCGGCGTGGCGCATCTTCAGGTCGCGGATCACGCGGGCCTTGTCGTCGGGCAGCACCTCGGCGTGGAATTCGTCGATGCCGAGCGCCCGCGCGACGCTCGCCGCACTGCCGCGATTGTCGCCAGTCACGAGCACGCTGCGGATGCCCATCTGCGCGAGCCGCGCGACGGCCGCGCGCGCGGTCGGCTTCACCGTGTCGCCGAACGCGATCAGCGCGAGCGCTTCGGGGGCGTGAGGCGCGCGCGTCATCAGCCACGACACCGTGTTGCCCGCCGCTTCGAGTTCCTGCGCGCGCGCGGCAAGCGCGGTCGGCAGCGCGATGTCGAGCTCGCGCAGCCAGCGCGTGCTGCCGAGGGCGAGCGTGCGGCCGTCGACGTCGGCTTCGACGCCCCGGCCGGCGACGGCGCGAGCGGCAGTGGCGCCTGGCCCGCCCTCGTGTTCGCCGGCCATTTGCCCGAGCTGAGCCTCGTGCGCGCGCATCACCGCCCGCGCGAGCGGATGATCGCTATGCCGCTGCACCGCCGCCGCGAGCGCGAGCGCTTGGTCGCGGCCCAAGCCGCCGATCGGCTCGAACGCCGTTACCGATGGTTGGCCGAGCGTCAGCGTGCCGGTTTTGTCGAACGCGACGATCGACACGCGATGCGCGATTTCCAGCGCTTCCGCGTCCTTGATCAGCACGCCGTGGCGCGCGGCGACGCCGGTGCCGGCCATGATCGCGGCGGGCGTCGCGAGGCCGAGCGCGCACGGGCAGGCGATCACCAACACGGCGACCGCGTTCAGGATCGCGGTTTCCGCGCCCGCGGCGGCGAGCAGCCAGCCGATCAGCGTCAGCGCGGCGAGCGCGAGAATCGCCGGCACGAAGACTTCGCTGACGCGGTCGACGAGCCGCTGGATCGGCGCCTTCTCGGCCTGCGCGCTTTCGACGAGCCGGATGATGCGCGCGAGTGTCGTCTCCGCGCCGATCGCGGTGGTCGTCACCACGAGCGCGCCTTCGCCGTTGATCGAGCCGGCCGTGACGGCGTCGCCGGTCTGCTTCGGCACCGGCAGGCTTTCGCCGGTGATCAGCGCTTCGTCGATATGCGTGCGGCCTTCGAGCACCGCGCCGTCGACCGGTACGCGCTCGCCCGGCCGCACGATCACGACGGTGCCGACCCGCACCTGCGCGAGCGGCACCTCGCGTTCGCCGGCGCCGTCGCGCATGCGCGCGCGCTCGGGGCGCAGCGCGTTGAGCGCGCGGATCGCGTCGGTGGTCTGGCGCTTGGCGCGCGCCTCGAGCCACTTGCCGAAGCGCACCAGCGTGATCACGACCGCCGATGCCTCGAAGTACAGATGCATCGTGTCGCCCGGATGCATCGCGAGTTCGTAGACGCTGATGCCGTACGCCGCCGATGTGCCGAGCGCGACCAGCAGGTCCATGTTGCCCGCGCCGGCGCGCACCGCGCGCCAGGCTGCGCGATAGAAGCGCGCGCCGAATACGAACTGCACGATCGACGCGAGCACGAATTGCAGCCACGCTGGCAGCATCGCGTGGAGGCCGAACCATTCGCCGAACATCGGTGCGACGAGCGGCAGCGTCAGCAGCGCGGACGCAACGACGCTCGCGAGGTCGCGGCGGGTTTGAATCCGCTTGCGGTCGACGACGGGGGCGTGGGTCGTGTCGAGGATGTCGCTTTCGTCGCCGGACGCGGCGATAGCGGCCGTTGTCTCGGCTGGAGCGGCAGCAGCGGGCGGCGCGCTCAATGCCGCTTCGTAGCCAGTTTTCCTGACAGCGGCGATCAGCGCGCCGCTATCGGCGGATGCGGTGCCTTGCGGATGAACGGTGGCGGTTTCGGTCGCCAGATTCACCGACGCGCGCGCGACCCCAGGCACCTTCGCGAGCGCTTTTTCGACGCGCAACGCGCAGGCTGCGCAGCTCATCCCGCCAATCTCCAGTTCAATGGTTCCCGGCGTCGCGGCGGGTGTCGCGGTTGGCGTCGCGCTTGGCGCGGCAAGCTCGGTGTTCGCGACCGGCGTCGCTTCGTATCCGGCCTTGCGCACGGCATCGGCCAGTTGCTGAGGCCCGAGCGTCGCGTCGCTTTCCACGCGGGCGCGCTCGGTCGCGAGATTCACCGACGCGCGCGCCACTCCCGGCAGCTTGGTCAGTGCTTTCTCGACGCGGCTCGCGCACGACGCGCAAGTCATCCCGCCGATATCGAGTTCGACGACGCGCGTGGGCGAAGAAGAAGCGGCAGCGTCGGCGGGGCGCTGCGGGTTGGCAAGTGCGGTCATGGCAGGCGAGGCTCGTGGCGGCATTGGGCCGCATCGTGAATCCAGTATCGACCTTCCCATGACGGGAAGGTCAAGGCCGGATTATGCGGCCGCCGTCAGAACGCCGGCGGCGCATCGAGCATCGCCTGTCCCACCGCCTTCTGTTGCTCGCCGTCGCGCGCGAGCAGCGTTTGCGCGGCGCCGCGCCGGTCTTCGGCCGCCTTGTTCTGCCCGAGCTTCCATTTGCCGACGAGCCGCGTTACCTCGATCTCGATACCGACGATCGCGCCGAGCATCTGCGCGATGTAGTCGGCGGGCGCGTCGCCCATCTTCCATGGCACCGGCTCGCCGGCTTCCATCTCGCGCGTGAGTCGCGCGACGAGACCGCGCACGAACGATTCATCGTCATGCACCACGATCCTGCCATGTGCATGCACGACCATATAGTTGTAGGTCGGCACCTGCTTGTGCGTTTCGTGTTTGCTCGGATACCAGCTCGGGGAAATATAGGCGGTCGGCCCCTGGAAGATCACGAGCGCTTCGGCATGGGTCGCGGCTTCCTGCCAGACGGGGTTCGCCCGCGCGACGTGCGCGCGCAGCACCAGACGTGACGAATCCGCCGCATCCGCCTGCGCCTCGAACGGCAGATGATTCGCATCGAGCCCGTTGGGGCCGTGCGTAATCAGCGCGCCGAACGGGTGCTCGACGATCAGGCGATGAAGAACCCCTGGACGGTTCTCTTCGAAATGGGCGGGCATGTACATTGAAGTATTCCGAATGCAGGACGACGAAAGAGTGGAGGCGAACGGCCAAGCTGGCGGATCGACGAATGCGCGAATCCAAAAAGCATGGCGCGCTCGCGCGAGCCGTTGGCGCGAGAACATAATGTGACAGCGACGCCGATTGTCACATCGGTGACGCGCCTGCGCGCTGTCAGCCAAAATTCCCTGCTTTGTGCTTGCCTGGCTAGCAAGGATACGATACAACGCGATGTTGTCGGAATCGCAATCCGCGGACTCGCTGCGCAGTGTTTCGGGAGAACCGCGCATGCGCCAGGCGCTGCACACCGGCATCCCCCATAGGACTGCACGTTCCGCACTCTGAACGAATGATAAAAAATCTCCGAGAACTGTTTTTGCTTCAACGAACCTGCGCGTCGCTCGCGGGTCTGGCACTGCTGGCCAGCTGTGCGTCGACCCCCACCGCGACGCAACAACGCACCGGCTGGATCAAGGACGAAGTCGCCGACTCCTACGTATTCGGCTATCCGCTCGTGCTGATGAGCGCCGCGCGCGATGCGGCGGTCGGCACCGAGCCGGGTCAGGCGCCTTTCAACACGCTGCGTCACGCGCAGGCGCTGCCGCCGATCGGCGCGACCAATCCGCCGCAGCCGAGCCTCGACACGCTCGACTCGACCGGCTGGCTCGACCTTGCCGCCGAGCCGGTGATCCTGGCGCTACCTGACTCGCATGGCCGTTACGTCGATGCGCGCGTGCTCGACATGTGGACCAACGTCGCGTGGTCGACCGGGCCGCAGTTCGCCGCGGGCACGGGCACCGCGAAGGGCTTGCGCGCGCAGACGATCGCGTTCGTCGCACCGGGCTGGAAGGGCGAGCTGCCGAAGGGCGCAAAGCGCGTCGAAGTGCCGACGCGCAACGCATGGATCAGCGTGCGCATCCAATCGAACGGCGCGCGCGATCTGAACGCGGTGCGCAAGCTGCAGCGCGCGATCCGTCTGGAGCCGCTGAGCGTGTTCGTCGGCGACGCGGAGCCGGCGGTGCCGCCGCGCGGTTACGCAAGCGGCGTCGCGGGCCCGAGCGGCACGCCGGCGCAGCAGGTCGCCGCGCTCGACGCGAGCGGCTTCTTCGGCCGTCTCGCCGACGCGTTGCCTGACAATCCGCCGACACCGGCCGATCCGCACGCGCTCAAATTTCTCGCCGATCTCGGCGTGACGCCGGGCGATCCTGTGAAGCTGCCGAAGTCATCCGATGCGCTCGCAGCCGGTCTCGCCGACGGTCGCGATCGCGTCGCGACGCCGCCGTCGAATCTGCTGAGCGCGAACGGCTGGAGCTGGTTCGGCGATGCCGTCGGCAACTACGGTCCCGACTATGGGTTGCGCGCGTATGCGGCGAGCACACAGTTGGGCCTCGGTACGAAGGACGACGAAGTACGCGCGTTCGTCACGCAGGACAGCGACGGCAACACGCTGAACGGCGCGAATCGCTATGTGATCCACTTCGCGGCGAACCAGCTGCCGCCGGTGCGCGGTTTCTGGACGATCACCGCGTATACGAAGGATGGCGCGCTGAGCGAGAACGCGCCGGCGCGGCTCGCGGTTGGCGATCGCAATGGCGCGCGCCGCAATCGCGATGGTTCGCTCGACGTGGTCGTGTCGTCGACGCGCAGCCGGACCGGTAACTGGCTGCCCGCACCGCGCGCGGACATGCAACTGGTGCTACGCCTGTATGCGCCGAAGCCGCAAGCCACCGACGGCAGCTGGCAGCCGCCGCCGGTCGTGCGGCAGTGATGTGAACGGCGCGCGGGCAAACCGCGCGCCGTCCGGTTTCGTTATCGAACGCTCGCGAAAATCTCGTTCGCGGGAAAGCCAGTCAGTCAGCAGCACGAATCGTCAAGGCGGGCCTGACATTCCTGTCTAACCATTGATTCACGCCTTATACTGCCGCTTGCGGGATCTCTGTTTTTCGCGGCGGGCTTGCCGCCGCATTCCTCCACATCGAGCATGGCAAGCCTCAATAAAGCATCGTTAGCCTCCTCCATACAGACCGTGCGCGCAGTCGCGCAGTCGCGCCGTACGCGACGGATTCTCGTCGGTCTGCTGATCTTCGTCGTCCTGTTCGGCCTGCTCGGCTTTTTCGCGGCGCCGCCGCTGATTCGCCACATCGCGAGCCAGCAACTGAGCAAGCAGCTCGACCGGCCGGCGTCGATCGGCCGCATCGCGCTCAATCCGTACACACTGCGTTTCGAGGCCGACAACGTGCATATCGGCGAGCGCGGCGGCGCGGGCGACTTCGTCGATATTTCGCGGCTCATCGTGAAGCCGTCGTGGAGTTCGCTGTTTCGCGGCGCGCCCATCGTCGACGAAGTGCAGGTCGATTCGCCGCGCTTTCATATCGTTCGCCTCGATGCGCAGCACTTCAATTTCAGCGACCTGATCGAGAAATTCGCGAATCAGCCGGCAAAACCGAATAGCAAGCCGACGCAGTTCTCCGTCTCCAACATTCGTGTCGAAAACGGCCAGATCAGGTTCGACGACCGGCTGCTCGGCACGAGCCACGTGATCGATCAATGGAAGCTCGGTATTCCGTTCATCGCGACGCTGCCGTCGAAGACCGATATCTTCGTCGAGCCGCTGCTGCGCGCGCGCATCGACGGCGACAGTCAGCTCGCGATCGACGGCAGGACCAAGCCGTTCGCGGCATCGCGCGAGTCGGAAGTGTCGCTGCGCTTCGACGAGCTCGACGTGCCGAAACTGGTGTCTTACGCGCCGTCGAAGCTGCCGGTGATCGTGCAGTCGGGCAAGCTGTCCACCGACCTGAAGCTGAACTTCGAGATGTCGAACGACACGCCGTCGCTGCGCGTCGCCGGCACCGTCGATCTGAACGACGTCAACGTGCAGGATCAGGGCAAGGCGCCGTTTTTCGCGGCGCGCGCCGTGCATGTGGCGGCGGCATCGCTCGAACCGTTGAAGAGCATCTATCACTTCGACGATATCCGCATCGACGCGCCGAGCGCGAGCCTCGCGCGCGACAAGGACGGCGTATTGAGCGTCGAGCATATGTTCGCGCCCGCGCCGGAAAAAACCACGGCAAAGGAAACCGCGGACGCGAATGCCAACGCCAAAACCGCCGCCGCCGAAAAGGCGGCCCCGCCGTTCGACGTCGCGATCAAACGTTTCACACTCAACGACGGCACCGTGAACGTACACGACGAAGCCGTGTCGCATCCGGTAGAAACCGGGCTGCAAAACCTCGCGGTTACGCTGACCGATTTCTCGACGCTAGCGTCGGCGCCAGCGCACTACACGCTGAACACGAACCTGAAGAACATTGGCGGTTCGCTCGCCGCCGACGGCACGGTCGGCCTCGCGGCGAAGACGGCGAGCGCGAAGCTCGATCTGAAGTCGCTGAAACTGCCGCCGTTGCAGCCGTATCTGGATACCGCGACGTCCGCGCAGGTGCTGGACGGCGCGTTGTCCGCGACGACGAATATCGACGCGAACTGGTCGAAGTCGCCGATGGCGCTGACGGTCGCGGACACGCAGCTGGACGTGCAGGCGGTGAAGCTCGCGGCGCGCGGCGGCAAGACGCCGGTGATCTCGCTCGCGCAGGGCAACGTGGTAGTCAAACAGGTCGACGTCGCGGCGCGCATGGCCGACGTGACGAGCGTAGACGTAACCGGTCTCGCGGTCGACGCGCAGCGCCTGAAGGACGGCACCATCAATCTGGATGCGCTCGCGAGGGCGCATCAACAGGCGACGGAGCGCACGGCGATCCACGCGGCGAAACAAGCGCAGGCCGAAGGCCCCGCATGGCGCTACAAGATCGCCGAATTGACGCTCAAAGACGCGACCGCCGATTTCACCGACAACACGACGCCGCAGCCGGTCAAGCTGAGCTTTACGCCAGTGCAGCTGAAGGTGCGGCAGATCAGCGACGACTTGGGCCGTCCGCTGCCGGTCGACCTGCAGGCGACGTTGAACAAGAAGGGCACGCTCGCTGTGAAGGGCGACGTGACCGCGACGCCGCTAAAGCTGGCCGTCAAGATCAACGCGAACCAGCTCGACGCGGCCGCGTTCGAGCCGTACTTCGGCAGCAACCTGAACGCGACGCTCGCGAGCGCGCTGCTGAACGCGAACGGCGATCTCGCGGTCACCCAGGCGAAGTCGCTGAAAGCGAACTTTCGCGGCGACATGGCGCTCGTCGCCGTGCGCATGCTCGACAAGGTGACGTCGGACCCGTTCGCGGGCTGGGGCTCGCTCGCGCTGTCGAACCTGAAGGCCGATTACGACGAGCACGGCACCGTCGTCGACGCGGGCCGCGTGACGTTCTCGAAGTTCTATGGGCGTGTACTGCTCGACGCGCAAGGCAAGCTGAATCTGAAGGATGTGGTCGCGCACGAGGGCGGTACGACGCAGTCACTGACGCGCGACAAGAGCGGCTCGCACCCGATTCCGCTGACGCCCGAGGCGGTGTCTGAGGCAGTCGCGGCGTCGGCGCCGGTCGCGGCATCTGCCGCAACGCCCGGCAAGCCTGCCGCCACGGCCGTCGCCAACGCCACGGCCGCGAGGCCGCCAGCAAACCCGGTCAAGATGCACTTCGGGCAACTGGTGTTGCAGCAGGGCCGCGTGACCTATACCGACAACTTCGTCAAGCCGAACTACACGGCGAACCTTGTCGCCATTCAGGGCACGATCGGCGCGTTCGGTACGGAATCGACGACGCCCGCGCCGGTCGACGTGGCCGCGAAACTCGCGGCCAACGGTCCGCTGACGATCCGCGGCACCATCAATCCGCTGATCGCGAAACCGGCGCTGGATCTGACCGCGAGCGCGCACGACATCGAGCTGACCAACCTGACGCCGTATTCGGCGAAATACGCGGGCTATCCGATCACGAAGGGCAAGCTCAACGTCGATTTGCATTACAAGCTCGAGAACGACCAACTGAACGCGAACAACCACCTGTTCATCGATCAACTGACGTTCGGCGATCACATCGACAACGACACCGCGACCAAACTGCCGGTGCGTTTCGCGATCTCGCTGCTGAAGAACTCGCGCGGCGAGATCGACGTGAACCTGCCAGTGTCGGGCTCGTTGTCGAACCCCGAGTTCAGCATCGGCGGGCTGATCTGGCATGCGGTGCTCAATCTGCTCGAAAAGGCGGTGACCGCGCCGTTCTCGCTGATCGCGCACGCGTTCGGCGGCAATGGTGAGGACCTCGGTTACGTCGAATTCGAGGCCGGCTCGGCGACGCTCACCGATGCCGACAAGCAGAAACTCGACACGATCGTGAAGGCACTCACCGACAAGCCGTCGATCCGCATGGACCTGATCGGACGCGTCGATCCGAAGGTCGACGAGCCGGCGCTTCGCACGCAGTACGTCGATCAGATGGTCAAGCGGCAGAAGATCAAGGACACGGTGGGTAATGGTGAGAGCGTCGATCCATCGACGGTCACGGTCGATCAGAAAGAGTACGACAAATATCTGACCAGGGCCTACAAGTCCTCCGACTTCAAGAAGCCGCACAACTTCATCGGCATGACGAAGACGCTGCCCGACGACGACATGAAGAGCGCGCTCGCGGCCAACGCGCCGATCGACGACGCGAGCTTGCGGCAACTCGCGCAGCGGCGCGCGCAGAGTGTGCAGCAGTACCTGCAAGGCAAGATCGACAGCAGCCGCGTGTTTATCGTCGCGCCGAAGATGAATGCCGACGACATCAAGGACAAGGGTGCGACGACGCGGGTCGATTTCGGCTTGAAGTGATGGAGGAGTCGCGGCGCGGCGCGCGAGCCGTGGCGTTCGGCGAGCCGATAAAAAAAGCCCGACCTGAGGTCGGGCTTCAAAGTCGGCTGCGCCCTCCACAGGACGCAGCCCCTGCAAAACAGCGAGGCTGTATGCGTTGCCGCGAGGCTTAAGCAGCCAGCAGCGAGCGCAGCACGAACGGCAGAATCCCGCCGTGCTTGTAGTAGTCGGCTTCGATCGGCGTGTCGATACGCAGCAGCACCGGAACGCGCTTGTCGCCGTCCTTGCCGTGGATCACGAGCGTGACTTCCTGTTGCGGCTTGAAGTCGTCGCCGAGGCCTTCGATGTCGTACGTTTCTTCGCCGGTGATGCCGAGCGACTGCACGCTATCCGAGCCCTTGAACTGCAGCGGCAGAACGCCCATGCCGACCAGGTTCGAACGATGGATCCGCTCGAAGCTGCGTGCGACCACAGCCTTCACGCCCAGCAGTTGCGTGCCCTTGGCCGCCCAGTCGCGCGACGAGCCCGTGCCGTACTCTTCGCCCGCGAACACGACGGTCGGCGTATCGGCGCCGATGTACTTCATCGCTGCGTCATAGATGGACAGCTGTTCGCCGCTCGGCTGGTGAATCGTCAGGCCGCCTTCGACGCGCGAGCCATCCGCCTTCGCCGGGATCATCAGGTTCTTGATACGGACGTTCGCGAACGTGCCGCGCATCATCACGTCGTGGTTACCGCGCCGCGAGCCATAGCTGTTGAAGTCGGCCTTTTGCACGCCGTTTTCCTTCAACCAGCGGCCTGCCGGCGAGTCTTCCTTGATCGAGCCTGCCGGGCTGATGTGGTCGGTCGTGACCGAGTCACCGAAGATGCCCAACGCGCGTGCGCCCTTGACCGGCGCGATGCTGGAAGCCGGCGTCATCGAGAAGTCCTTGCCGAAGAACGGCGGCTCGGCGATGTAGGTCGACTTCGGCCAGTCGTAGACCTGACCTTCTTCGCCCTCGATCTTGCTCCACAGATCGCCCTTCTTCGTGAGCTGCGAGTAGTTCTTGCGGAACGCGTCGGCATCCATCGCGTACTTCAGCAGCGCGTTGACTTCTTCGCTGGTCGGCCAGATGTCGCCGAGGTAGACGTCCTTGCCGCCCTTGCCCTTGCCGACCGGCTCGGTCATCAGGTCGCGCGTGATGTTGCCGGCGATCGCGTACGCGACTACGAGCGGCGGCGACGCGAGGAAGTTCGCGCGGATGTTCGGGTGGATACGCGCTTCGAAGTTACGGTTGCCCGACAGCACCGCTGCCGCGACGATGTCGTTCTTCGTGATCGCGTCGTTCAGTTCCGGCGTCAGGTCGCCCGCGTTGCCGATACAGGTCGTGCAGCCGTAAGCGGCCAGCGTGAAGCCGAGCTTGTCGAGGTACTTCAGCAGGTCGGTTTTCGTCAGGTACTCGGTGACGATACGCGATCCCGGAGCGAGCGACGTCTTGATGTGCGGAGCGACCGTCAGGCCAGCTTCGACAGCCTTCTTCGCAAGCAGACCGGCGGCCAGCAGCACGCTCGGGTTCGACGTGTTCGTGCACGACGTGATCGCGGCGATCAGCACGTCGCCGTTCTTGACGTCGACGCCGTTGCTGGTCGTGTATTGCGCGTCGAGATCGGCGGCCTTCTTCGCAAAGCCGTTTTCGGCGACCGGCTTCGAGAACAGGTCGGTGAAGGTCGACTTCACGTGGCCGATCTCGATGCGGTCCTGCGGACGCTTCGGGCCTGCCAGCGAGGGCGCGACCGTCGCGAGATCCAGCGTGACGACCTTCGTGTAATCGATATCGCCTTCGCCCGGAATGCCGAACAGCTCCTGCGCCTTGAAGTAGTTTTCGAACGCGGAGATCTCCGCGTCCGTGCGGCCCGTGCCGTGGAAGAAGTCGATGGTCTTTTCGTCGACCGGGAAGAAGCCCATCGTTGCGCCGTATTCCGGCGCCATGTTGCCGATCGTCGCACGGTCCGGCACCGACAGCGAGCGCGTGCCTTCGCCGAAGAACTCGACGAACTTGCCGACGACCTTCTCCTTACGCAGCAGTTCGGTGATCGTCAGCACGAGGTCGGTCGCGGTCACGCCTTCGATCAGCTTGCCCTTCAGGTGCACACCGACGACGTCCGGCGTCAGGAAGTACACCGGCTGGCCGAGCATGCCTGCTTCGGCTTCGATACCGCCCACGCCCCAGCCGACCACGCCGATGCCGTTGATCATCGTCGTGTGGCTGTCCGTGCCGACCAGCGAATCCGGGTAGTACACGGTGTCCGCGCCGTCGGCCTTCTTGTGCACGCCGCGCGCGAGGTATTCAAGGTTCACCTGGTGAACGATGCCGACGCCCGGCGGCACGACCTTGAACGTGTCGAACGCCTGCATGCCCCACTTCATGAACTGATAGCGCTCGTTGTTGCGCTGGAATTCCAGCTTCATGTTCAGGTCGAGCGCGTTCTTCTCGCGGAAGTGGTCGATCTGCACCGAGTGGTCGACGACCAGATCGACCGGCACCAGCGGCTCGATCGACTTCGGGTTCTTGCCGACGGCCTTCGCGACGCCGCGCATCGCGGCGATGTCGGCGAGCAAGGGCACACCGGTGAAGTCCTGCAGCACGACGCGCGACACGACGAACGGAATTTCGTCGACGCGCGCCGCGGTCGGCTTCCAGTTCGCGAGTTGCGTGACATGTTCTTCGGCGACTTTCTTGCCGTCGTAGTTGCGCAGCACCGATTCCAGCACGATACGGATCGAGACCGGCAGGCGGTCGATCTTGAGATTCAGAGCCTTGCCGAGTTGCGGCAGGGAGTAGAACTTGCCTTTGCCGGAACCGCTGTCGAATTCCTTGAGCGTTTTGTGGAGGTTGTGGGCCATGGTGTTTTCCTTGGTTTGGATCGCGGAACTACAGTACTCAACCTAGATGACGTACAGATCGACGTATTCATTGACCGGCGTCGCTTCGAGCTTGGCCTGGTCGAGCGATACGTCGAGAATCGCCAGTTGTTGCTTGACCGGAAAGCGCCGCGCGAGGTTGGTCTTGAACTTCTCGACCAGCAACGGAATACCGTCTTCACGACGGCGCTTATGACCGATCGGGTATTCGACTACGACTTCACCGAACTTCGACCCGTCGTTGAATTCGATCGTCAGTGCGTTGGCGATCGAACGCTTCTCCGGGTCGTGATAGTCCTTCGTGAACTGTGGGTCTTCGACGCATTCCATCTTCGCGCGCAATGCATCGATACGCGAGTCCTGCGCGACTGAATCTTCGTAATCGGCAGCCGTCAGACGGCCGAAAATCAGCGGCACCGCGATCATGTACTGGATGCAATGATCACGGTCAGCCGGATTGTTCAACGGACCCTTTTTATCGATGATGCGAATCGCCGCTTCGTGGGTGCGGATCGTGATGCGGCGAATGTCTTCGACGCGCCGGCCCTGCGCGGCGAGCTGCACATGCAGCGCGAGCGCGGCTTCCACGGCGGTTTGCGCGTGGAACTCGGCCGGAAACGAGATTTTGAACAGCACGTTTTCCATCACGTACGCGCCGTACGGACGCTGGAACTGGAACGCGTTGCCGTTGAACAGCACGTCGTAGAAGCCCCACGTTTTCGCGCTGAGCACCGACGGATAGCCCATCTCGCCGGTCTTCGAGATCAGCGCGAGGCGCACGGCGCGCGAGGTCGCGTCGCCGGCGGCCCACGATTTGCGCGAACCGGTGTTCGGCGCATGACGGTAGGTGCGCAGCGCCTGCCCATCGACGAGCGCCTGCGATACCGCGTTGATCAGCTCGTCGCGCGTAAGGCCGATCAGCTGGCCGACCACGGCGGTCGACGCAAGCTTGACGAGCAGCACATGATCGAGCCCGACCTTGTTGAACGAGTTCTCGAGCGCGATGCAGCCTTGAATTTCGTGCGCCTTGATCATGGCGATCAGGACGTCTTTCATCGTCAGCGGCGCTTTGCCGGCTGCGATGGCGGTGCGCGAGAGCCAGTCGGCCGTCGCGAGAATGCCACCGAGGTTATCGGACGGATGGCCCCATTCGGCGGCCAGCCAGGTGTCGTTGAAATCGAGCCAGCGGATCATCGCGCCGATGTTGAAGGCGGCCTGAACCGGGTCCAGCTGGAACGACGTGCCCGGCACCTTCGCGCCGTTGGGGACGATCGTGCCTGCCACGATCGGTCCCATCAGCTTGGTGCAGGCTGGGTAGGTAAGCGCCTCGAGTCCGCAACCGAGCGTGTCGATCAGGCAATGACGCGCGGTTTCCAGCGCGAGCGCGCTGTCGATCCGGTAATCCAGCACGTAGTCGACGATTTCGACCAGGACGGCGTCCGGGGCGGGTCGTACGTTGGAGATCGGGGCGGACATTGGGGGCTTCCCTGGCGGCGAAAATCAGTTGCCGGTCTTGTTGATCGCGTTCGATTGCGTTGCAGCCGGCGCGCCCTGTTCCATGGCGACCGTCTTGCACTCGTCGGCGAGACGCGAGCTGTCCTTGTCCTGGAACAGCATGGCCTTCGTCGGGATCACGACGAGGTCCATACCGGATGCTGCGTCGTGGAAGCGGTCGGCGCCCGTCGTGGTCGCTTCGCGCGGCAGGTTGTAGTTCTTGTTCGCCCAGTGAACCGTGACAATCTGGTCACGCTTCATGTCGCCTTTCATTTCGAAAGCAAGGCCGTCCTTGCACGCCCACTTTTCAGCGCCTTCCGGGATCGGATCGACCTTCGCTTCCTTCGCCGGATTCGGCTTGCGCTTGATCAGGCGGTGCGGCTCCGGGCGCTTCGCGACGGCCTTGGTGGCCGGCTTCTTCGTGGTGGTGGCCGTGTCCGCAGCGGTGGCGTCAGTCGCGACGGTCAGCATCGTCGTGGACAGGGCGCCAATCATGGCGGCGATCATCAGCTTTTTCATGGAGAAAACCTTTCTATCAAAATCAGTTAAACAGTGCGCGGACGACCGGTCCGGCGGCCGCGCGGGTTGAACTGCACGCGCTGTGGAGCGCGCAGCGATCGCTATTTTCTCCTATTTAGCGGCACGTACTTTAAATTCTCGGGTCCGGTGTAATTCGCGCTCGGACGAATGATCTTGTTGTCGACGCGCTGCTCGATGATGTGCGCGCTCCATCCTGCCGTACGCGAGATCACGAACAGCGGCGTGAACAACGCGGTTGGCACGCCCATCATGTGATACGACACCGCGCTGAACCAGTCGAGGTTCGGGAACATCTTCTTCGCGTCCCACATCACCGATTCGAGCCGTTCGGCGATCGAGAACAGTTTCGTGTTGCCCGCTTCCT
>NZ_VZQO01000032.1:0-88399 GCF_014397665.1 Paraburkholderia sp. UCT2 | reverse complement strand
TGTCCACACCCACCGCCCCGCTCGCCGCCGCCTCCCCCGCGCTGTCCACCCGGGGCCAGCTCAACGGCGTACTGTTCGTCGCGCTGTTCGCCGCCGCGGTCACGCGCATCGCGGCGATTCCGGCGATTGCCGGCCTTGGCCTGAGTCCGCTGATCGTCGGCATCGTCGCGGGTGCGATCTACGGCAACGCGCTGCGCGACAGCATGCCGGCCAGTTGGGCGGCCGGCGTAAATTTCTCGGCGCGCAAGCTGCTGCGCATCGCGGTCGCGTTCTTCGGCTTGCGCGTGAGCCTGCAGGAAATCGCCCAGGTGGGCCTGCCGGGTCTCGCGGAGTCGGTGCTGATCGTCGTCAGCACGCTCGTGATCGGCACCTGGGCCGGCATGAAAATCATGAAGCTCGATCGCGACACCGCGCTCCTGACGGCGGCCGGCAGCGCGATCTGCGGCGCGGCCGCGGTGCTCGCGTTCGAATCGACGCTGCAATCGAAGCCGCACAAGAGCGCGATGGCGGTCGGCAGCGTCGTGCTGTTCGGCACGCTGTCGATGTTCCTCTACCCGGTGCTGTTCAACGCAGGCTGGCTGCATCTCGACACGGTCGGCGCCGGCCTGTTCTTCGGCGGCACGATCCACGAGGTCGCGCAGGTGGTCGGCGCGGCGAGCAACGTGAGCCCCGAAGCGACGCACATCGCGACGATCGTCAAGATGACCCGCGTGATGCTGCTCGTGCCGGTATTGCTGGTGGTCGGCCTGTGGGTGAACCGCGCGACGCGCGGCGCGAAGGATGGCGGCACGGACGGCGCCGCCCCGCGCAAGCTGGCGATCCCCTGGTTCGCACTCGGCTTCCTCGCCTGCGTGGCGATCAACTCGCTGCATGTGCTGCCGGAAAGCGCCACCTCGACGCTGAACCTGTTCGACACCTTTGCGCTGACGATGGCGATGACCGCACTCGGCATGGAAACGCGCTTCTCGCAGATTCGCGAAGCGGGTCCGCGCGCGCTGACCACCGGCCTGATTCTGTATGTATGGCTGATCGCCGGCGGACTCGGCATCACATGGACCGTCCAGCACCTGTTCCGCTGAGCCGTCGCCGGCTCTCCCGCCTTCCCCGACACCCCGCCGCGCGCGGGGTTTTGCGCTTTCCGGCGCCCCATCCGGGCCGATCACACGGCATACTCGTTGCTGCGAACTTTGCCCCCCAACCCGCCCGTGCGCGACGTCCGATGGCAGCGGTGAAACCGCCTGCCCGCGACGCGTCCGGGCGACCGGAATGAGGATCGATCGATGAGCCTGGAACTGTACTACTGGGATGGCCTGCAAGGCCGCGGCGAATTCGTGCGGCTCGCGCTGGAGGAAGCCGGCGTCGACTATGTCGAAGTCGCGCGCGGCAAGCCTTCGAAGGGCCTTGGCACCAAAGCGATGATGGCGGTGATGCAAAGCCCCGACGAGCCGTATCCGCCGTTCGCGCCGCCGTTTCTGAAAGACGGCGATCTGGTGATCGCGCAGACCGCCAACATCCTGTTCTATCTCGGCCCGCGGCTCAAGCTGGCGCCGGCGGTGGACAGCCTGCGCTATGTCGCGAACGGCCTGCAGCTGACGATCGCCGACATCGTCACCGAAGCGCACGACACCCACCATCCGCTCGCGAGCGGCCTCTACTACGAGGAGCAGAAAGACGCGGCGAAGGTGCGCGCGCACGATTTCATCGACCATCGGATTCCGAAGTTCATGTCGTACTTCGAGCGCGTGCTCGCGCAGAATCCGGCCGGCGACAGCTTCATGGTCGGCGACACGCTGACCTATGTGGACCTGTCGATGTTCCAGCTGATCGACGGTCTGCTGTACGCGTTTCCGCGCGCGCTGAAGCGCTTCGGCGAGCACTATCCGCGGCTCGCCGCGCTGCACGACGCCGTGATCGCAAGACCGAACATCGCCGCGTATCTGGACTCGGACCGGCGCATCGGTCATAACGAAAGCTGCATCTTCCGGCACTATCCTGAACTCGACAAGGCGGCGACTTGAACCGCGCCGCCCGCCTCCGCCCGCTCGCCGCCGCGCGCCCGCCATTCGAGGCGGGCGCGCTGCTGTTGTGCCACGGGTTTTTCAACCTTCCATCACGCCCCGTACCGACGACGTGCTTTCATTCCTGCTGAAGCTGCGCACCCGCGCCCAAAGCGTTTTCCGCCTCTCAGAAGCCCATACGGTGCTGGTCTGGGCCGTTGTGGTCGGCATTGCCGGCGCGTTGGCGACGATCGTGTTTCGCAAGGGCATCGAACTGCTGCAACTGGCGATTGCCGGCCGCTCCGGCAGCTTCGTCGACATGGCGCGCAGCCTACCGTGGACCATGCGCATCTGGCTGCCGGCCGCAGGTGGTCTCGTCGCCGGCATTTTCCTGCTGATCGCGCGGCGTCACGCCGACACGAACAAGCACACCGACTACATGGAAGCGGTCGCGATCGGCGACGGCGTCGTGCCGGTGCGCCTGAGCCTGTGGCGCAGCGTGTCGTCGCTGTTTACGATCGCGAGCGGCGGTTCGATCGGTCGTGAAGGTCCGATGGTGCAGCTCGCGGCGCTCGCCTCGTCGCTGATCGGCCGCTGGGTCAACTTCGATCCGCCACGGCTGCGCCTGCTCGTCGCGTGCGGCGCGGCGGCCGGTATCACGTCCGCGTACAGCGCGCCGATCGCGGGCGCGTTTTTCGTCACCGAGATCGTGCTCGGCTCGATCGCGATGGAAAGCTTCGGGCCGGTGCTGGTCGCGGCGGTCGTCGCGAACATCACGATGCGCGAGTTCGCCGGCTACAAGCCGCCCTACGAGATGCCGGAGTTTCCGACCGTGACCGGTCCCGAGGTGCTGCTGTTCGTCGCGCTCGGCGCGCTGTGCGGCGCGGCCGCGCCGCAGTTTCTGCGGCTGCTCGACGCATCGAAGGCGGCCTTTCGCAAGCTGCCGGTGGCGTTGCCGGTGCGGCTCGCGCTCGGCGGTCTCGTGGTCGGCATCATTTCGGTCGCGGAGCCCGAGGTGTGGGGCAACGGCTACAGCGTCGTGAACTCGATCCTGCATTCGCCGTGGACATGGTCCGCGCTCCTGCTGGTGCTCGTCTGCAAGCTCGCGGCGACCGCGGCGACGGCCGGCTCCGGCGCGGTGGGCGGTGTGTTCACGCCAACGCTGTTCGTCGGCGCGGCGGTCGGCTCGCTGTTCGGCCAGGGCATGCACGCGTTGTGGCCGCATGCGACGTCGGCCGCTTACGCCTATGCGATGGTCGGCATGGGCGCATTCCTCGCGGGCGCGACCCAGGCGCCGCTGATGGCGATCCTGATGATCTTCGAGATGACGTTGAGCTATCAGGTCGTGCTGCCGCTGATGCTGTCGAGCGTGGTCGCGTATTTCATCGCTCGCGCGATCGGCAAGACCTCGATGTACGAGATCACGCTGCGCCGCAATCGCGAGGAGCAGGAGCGCTCGCGATTGCGCGCGACGCAGATGCGCGAGCTGATCCGCCCCGCGCAGACCGTCGTGCCGCCGAACGCGACCGTGCACGACATGACGCGCGTGTTCCTCGAGTATCCGGTCAAGTATCTGTACGTCGCGAACGACTCGGGCGCGTTTCTCGGCGTGGTCGCGCTGAAGGACATCACGTCCGATCTGCTCGAGCGGCGCGACACGTCGATGAAAACCGCCGCCGATTATCTGCAGCCGCATTTCGACGTGCTGACGCCGGACATGTCGCTCGCCATCGCGTTACAGCACTTCATGGCGTTTCAGGGCGAGCGGCTGCCGGTGATCGAAAGCACCGCGCATCCGAAGCTCGCCGGCGTCGTCTACAAGACCTCGCTGCTCGATGCGTACTTCCGCATGAGTCCGTCGCGCTAGAGCTTTCGAAGGCTTCGCGGGGCGCGATGCAAAGCGCCGCGGATTCTCTACAATGGACAGACCGCCGGCCCTTCACGCGGCCGGCACGCGTGAGCCCAGCTTGGGCGCAGCGACAGCGCCCGCCGTATCGTCGGAGCGAAGATGAGCGAACCGTCCCCCGAGGCCGTACGCCGCGATCAGGCCGGCTGGATTTTCGTGCATATCGAAGGCGAGCCGTACGATCGCGGCGAGCAGCACGGCCAGTTACTCGCCGACGAAATCAGAAACGCGATCCGCACCGCGCGCTATCTCGCCAAATGGGACACCGGCGAGGAGTTCGACACCTTCGTCAATGCCGCGACGAGCCAGTTCGCGAGCAAGCTCGACACCGAATTCGCCGATGAAATCCATGGCATCGCCGACGGCGCGAAGCTGCCGTTCGCCGAAGTGCTCGCGTGGAACGGCTACATGGATCTGCTGCAAAGCTGGTGGCCGACGCACGCCGCGCAGGCGCAACCGCATCTGGGCGCGAAACTGTGGCGCGGCCGGCGCGGTCACCACTGCAGCGCGTTCATCGCGACCGGCAACGCGACGCGCGACGGCCGTATCGTGATGGCGCACAACTCGTGGGACCGCTACGCGGCCGGCGACGCGTTCAACGTCGTGTTCGACATCGTGCCCGACCGCGGCAACCGCATCCTGATGCAGGGCCTGCCGGGCTGCATCTCGAGCCTGACCGATTTCTGGGTCACGGCGGCCGGCCTGATGATCACCGAAACGACGATCTCGAACTTCGCGGGCTACAACGCGGCCGGCGCGCCCGAGTTCTATCGCTCGCGGCGCGCGTCGCAATATGCGAACAGCATCAAGGAATGGTGCGACATGTTCTCGCTCGCGAACAACGGCGGCTACGCGAACAGCTGGCTGCTCGGCGACACGAAGACCGGCGAGATCGCGCGTTACGAACTCGGACTGCACTATGCGGGCTTCGAGACCACCAAAGACGGTTTCTACAGCGGCTACAACACCGCGACGGATCTGAAGATCCGCAACCAGGAATGCATCGGCGAAGGCGAGGACTATACCGACGTGCGCAAGAACGGCGCGCGGCGTCTGCGTTTCATGCAGCTCGAGGAACTGCATCGCGGCAGCATCGACGTCGAGCTCGCGAAGCAGATGATCGCCGATCATCACGACGTCTATCTCGATCGCAACGACAACCCGTGCTCGCGCACGATCTGCGGGCATCTGGAGCTCGACGACGCGCGCTTCGGCGGCACCGATCACGGGCCGTTCAATCCGTGGGGCGCGAACGACGGCAAGGTGGTCGACAGCGAAATGGCCCGCGAGATGGCCTTCACCGCGCGCTGGGGGCATCCGTGCGGCCGGCCGTTCGACGCGCAGGCGTTCATGAAGCGGCATCCGCAGTGGAACTGGCTGAACGGCTATATGCGCGACCGGCCGTCGTGGCCGTGGACGCGCTTCGAGGTGCTGCGCTAGCGCATGGCGGACGCGCGCGCCTGTTCGTGCCATGATGGAACCTACAATACGGTTTTGCCGCAAATGTGCGCGCGTTGCAGTATTTGCCATCTAAGATGGTAAGGAGCCTGGGCCGCGCAGCGCCATGCCGTCCTCGGCTTGCACCGTCCTCTCGACGCGGGACGGCACAGGGCTTGCTCGATTGTCAGCGCCGCATGAGCTTTAGGAGGTCGGGCGATGAAAACCTCGACACTGTTAATCATGGTGACGCTGTCAGCCTCGTGCTTTGCCGCGCCGGTTCACACCGCCTCGGACAGCACGGATTCCATCACGCTTGCGCAACGCGCGAACGCCGCGCCGGTCGCGCCTCCGGCCCCAGACGTGTCGAGCACCGACGCCAGCCGTCCGCAGCACTGGGAGCATATTGCGCTGCCGAAGTCCCGACATCTGGAACGCAGCCTGACCGGGCAGAACGAGCATTTGACCACGTGAGGGCCGCCGCAACGGCGGGCGGCGGCGCGGCTACGACGGCGCGCCTGCCCGGTTTGCGCCGGCTGTCATGACGATGGGGTAGCGATGCGCGCGGGATTGCAACAGACTGCGAGAAACTCATCGCGGCGAGGCGCTGGCTTTTCGTGGCAGCAATAACGACGTGACTAACTTAAGCTCACCAGGAGCATGCGCATGACGGCCTCGGACATCCCCGGCGAATCGATCGATTTGCAGATCGCCGATTTTCTCAGCGAAGTCGAATTCCCGACCAACAAGGACGCACTCGTCGACGCCGCGCGCGAAGCCGGCGCGAGCAACGAGGTGTTGGCGATGCTCGATGGTATGCCGGAGCAGGATTATGTCGACATCGAGTCGGTCACGCGCCTGATCGGCGGCAACTATGGCCCGGGCCTGGGGATCTGAACCCGGATTCAACCTCGCCTCACCTCACACGTCAGAACTGCGACGACGCCGCGATCCGCGCGCGCGCCACCCGCGTCACACGGCGCGTCGTGCGGCTGTTTTCGAGCGCGTCGTCGGCGATCTCGCGCGCCGTCGGAGCGTCGGACCCGCTCACCCCGGCCACCGCCCGCACCGGCGCCACGCTACGGGAATCCCGCGCCTGCGCGCTTTCCGGCTGGAAATGCTCGACCAGATGGTCGATGAACGTCCGCACCTTCGCCGGCAGATGCAGCCGGCTCGGATACGCAATCGTGATTTCGATGGGCGGCAGACTGTACGCGTCGAGCAGACGCACGAGCCGCCGCGCCGTCAGATCACGGCCGATCAGGTAGCTCGGCAGGATCGCCACGCCCATGCCGAGCAGCGCGAACTGCCGCAGCATCTCGGCGTTGTTCGCCGCGATCGCGTTGGTCGGCCGCACCCGCACTTCGCCGTCCGGCCCATTGAACAGGCGCTCCTCGCCGCCCTGCTCGGCCGGCCTGCTCAGGCACGAATGCCTGAGCAGATCCTCGGGGCGCTTCGGCGTGCCGTGTTGCGCCAGATACTCGGGCGTCGCGCAAACCGTCATGTAGCCGGTCGTCAACCGCCGCGTGACGATGCTCGCGCTGCGCATGTGCCGCGCAGCCAGGATGCCGACGTCGAAGCCCTCTTCGACCAGATCGACGTGGCGGTCGGCGAGCGTGACGTCGGGCACGACGTCGGGATAGCGCGCCGCGTACGACTGCACGACCGGCGCGAGACTGTGCAATCCGAACACGACCGGCGCGACGATGCGCAGCGTGCCGACCGGCTCGTGATTGCGCGCCACCACCATCTGCTCGACGCTCTCGAGATCGGCGAGGATGTGGCGTACGCGCTCCAGATAGGTCGCGCCGGATTCGGTCAGCGAAAGACGGCGGGTGGTGCGGTTCAGCAGTCGCGTGCCGAGCCGCGCTTCGAGATCCGCGACGTGCCGCGTGACGACCGCGGTGGACACATCCAGCGCGCCCGACGCGCCGACGAAACTGCCGAGGTCCGCCACCTTGACGAACACGCGCATCGACTGCAGTTGATTCATGGGACGACTCCTGCCTCGGTAAAGCCGGGCCGGCGCAACCGTTGCCGCCTGTGTCGACCCGCGCCGCATGGGCGCGCGCGGGTCCGCCCAACGCAACCGATTCTAGCGATAGGACATGTCCCAACCCTGACCCAGACATGACATTCCGGTCAGATTCGGCGCGGCGTGTCCATCGCGCCACTATTACGGCGTCTATCGTGGATTTTAGCTAGGTATAAACCCTAGTTTGCTGGTAAGATGGCGGCCAAAGAAAGTTACCGCTACACCGCCATGCCACATCGTTTTCGTCTGCTGGAAAAGATCGCGTTTTCGCTGGTTTGCTGGTCGGCCGCCGCAAGCTCGGCCTATATCGGTTACGAGCGCTGCCCCGATATCAAGGTTGCCCTGCACGCCGGGGAAAAATTTCTCGACGCCAGCGGCCAGTACGCGTTCGCGTGCGCGGCGCCCGCCGCCGAGGCCTGCGCGCAACTGCCGGTCGAATGATTTTTCCGCCTTGAACCGTCTCTGATGCGCGATCCCTCCGGGTCGCGCATTCGCGCATCTGCGCCTCCAAGCTCAACGCCTACCGTTACGCATCGCGCCCGAACACCACGCGCGAGAAAAACCCCGCCAGCACCGTTTCGGCCATCTCCGCCGGGACATTCTGCGGATCGACCGTGTAGAAGAACTGCACGCCGTCGCACAGACCCATCAGGCCGATCGCGAGCTGCTCGGGCGGCATCGACATCGGCGTGCCCACGCGCTCCGAGAACTCGCGCACATAGGCGCTCAACTGTTCGATCTTTTCGTGCATGAACGCGTTGAAGCGCAGCCGGAAACGGCCGTCGCGCACCGCCAGCAGCTTCGCCTCGACCCACAACAGAAAACACTTGTTCTCGCGATGCAGCGAGCTGTAGTAGCGCAGCACGCGCGCCTCCATCTCCTCGCGCGACGCCGCGCTTTCGAAGATCGCATGCAGGCCCGCCTGCATCGCTTCGTGATCGCGCCGCAATAGCTCCAGAAACAGCTCGGTCTTGCTGCGGAAGTTCGAATAGAACGCGCCGCGCGTATAGCCAGCCGCCGCCGCGATGTCCTCGACACTCGCCGCGACGAAGCCCTTCTTCATGAAAATTGCCTGCGCGGCATCGAGCAGCCGCTCCCGCGTCTGGTCCTTGCTTTGCTCTCTTGTCAGTCTTTGACGTTTCATGGCCGCAAGCCTAGCACCCAAAAGAATTCAAATCCATCTATGCATTCAGATACATGAGTGTATTAGAATGCATTCCGTCATTCAAAGCCATCCCTGTATGCCATTAGCATGACGCGGCATGCGGGTCTTCGCTGGCGGGCCGCGCGGCTTGCCGTGTTCGTTCGCTGTCTCCAGTTGGGGTAATTGTGAAGCGTCCCGGTTCTCCCGCATCGTCAGCGATGCGCCAGCAGTCTCCCCCATCCTCTCACCGCGGTTTCTCCAGGCAGACCTGCGCGCTGGCGCTGGCAGGCGTGCTAGCGCTCGCGGCCTGCTCGAAGAAGGAAGCCGCGGCGCCCGCGCCGCGCCCGGTGGTCGCGCTCGCCGTGCATGCGGACGGCCACGCGCTGCAGGCGGCGTCGCTGCCCGGCGAAGTGCAGGCGCGCTATTCGACGCCGCTGTCGTTCCGCGTCGCCGGCAAGATCATCGAGCGGCGGGTACGGCTCGGCGACACGGTGAAAAGCGGCGAAGTCGTCGCGCTGCTCGACCCGGCCGATGCGCAGAAAAACGCCGCGAGCACGCAGGCGCAGCTCGACGCCGCGCAGCACAACCTCGTCTATGCGCAGCAGCAGCTCGAACGCGACAGGGCGCAGGCCAAAGAAAACCTGATCGCGCCCGCGCAGCTCGAACAGACCACCAACGCCTACGCGTCCGCGCTCGCGCAGCGCGATCAGGCGCAGCAGCAGGCGGCACTCGCGAAGAACCAGCTGCAGTACACGACGCTCGTCGCCGGTCATGCGGGCGTCATCACGGCTGAACAGGCGGACACGGGCCAGAACGTGTCGGCGGGTCAGGCCGTCTACAACCTCGCGTGGAGCGGCGACGTCGACGTGCTGTGCGACGTGCCCGAAAGCGCGCTCGCCGCATTCGCGGTCGGCCAGGACGCGAGCGTCACGCTCGCCGCGCTGCCGGGCCGCAAACTCCGCGCACGCGTGCGCGAGCTGTCGCCGGCCGCCGATCCGCAGAGCCGCACCTGGCGCGCGCGTCTGACCCTGCTCAATGCCGGCGCCGACGTGCGCCTCGGCATGACCGCCGACGTCACGCCGGCCGTGCCGCTCGCCGCGGCGGCCGCGCAGCACGGCGTGTTCACGCTGCCGGTCACCGCGCTGTTTCACGAGGGGCGCGAACCGGCCGTGTGGGTCGTGCGCGCCGCGGACAACACGCTCGAGCTGCGTCGCGTGACCGTCACGCGCTACTACGAGCGCACGTTCGTCGTCAGCGATGGCCTGAAAGATGGCGAAAGCGTCGTGCTGCAGGGCGTGCACACCGTGAGCGCCGGCCAGAAAGTCCGCGCGATCGCGCCGCTGCATCCCGAGGACTTCGCTTCATGAGCACGTCGCACGAAGAAGGACGCTTCAATCTGTCCGCGTGGGCGCTGCGTCATCAGGCGCTGGTCGTATTCCTGATCGCGCTCGCCACCGCGTTCGGCATCCTCGCCTACACGCGGCTCGCGCAGTCGGAAGACCCGCCCTTCACGTTCCGCGTGATGGTGATCCGCACGTACTGGCCGGGTGCCACCGCGCGCCAGGTGCAGGAGCAGTTGACCGATCGCATCGGCCGCAAGCTGCAGGAAACGCCGTACATCGATTTCGTGCGCAGCTACTCGCGTCCCGGCGAATCGCTGATCTTCTTCACGATGAAGGACTCGGCGCCGGTGAGCCAGGTGCCCGAGACGTGGTACCAGGTGCGCAAGAAAGTCGGCGACATCGCGTCGACCTTGCCGCCGGGCATCCAGGGCCCGTTCTTCAACGACGAATTCGGCGACGTCTACACCAACATCTACACGCTCGAAGGCGACGGCTTTTCCGCCGCGCAACTGCACGATTACGCGGACCAGCTGCGCTCGGTGCTGCTGCGCGTGCCGGGCGTCGGCAAGGTCGACTATTTCGGCGATCCCGATCAGCACATCTACATCGAGATCGCGAACACGCAGTTGACGCGTCTCGGCATCTCGCCGCAGCAGCTTGGGCAGGCGATCAACGCGCAGAACACGATCGCTCCCGCGGGTACGCTGACCACCACGGACGACCGCGTGTTCGTGCGCCCGAGCGGCCAGTTCAACGACGTGGGCGCGCTCGCCGACACGCTGATCCGCATCAACAACCGCACGCTCCGTCTCGGCGACATCGCGACGATCAAGCGCGGCTACGACGACCCGGTCGTCACGCAGATGCGCTTCGGCGGCAAACCCGTGCTCGGCATCGGCGTGACGATGCAGCCGGGCGGCGACGTGATCCGCCTCGGCCGCGCGCTCGATCAGCAGATGACCCAACTGCGCGCCGCGCTGCCCGCCGGATTGAATCTCGTCGAAGTATCGAGCATGCCGCACGCGGTCGCGCGCTCGGTCGACGACTTCCTCGAAGCGGTCGCCGAAGCGGTCGCGATCGTGCTGGTCGTGAGCCTCGTGTCGCTCGGTGTGCGCACCGGCATGGTGGTCGTGATCTCGATTCCGGTGGTGCTCGCGGTTACCGCGCTGTGCATGTACCTGTTCGATATCGGCCTGCACAAGGTATCGCTCGGAACACTCGTGCTCGCGCTCGGCCTGCTCGTCGACGATGCGATCATCGCGGTCGAAATGATGTCGGTGAAGCTCGAGCAAGGCTGGAACCGCACGCGCGCCGCGGCCTTCGCGTACACCAGCACCGCGTTTCCGATGCTGACCGGCACGCTCGTCACCGTGTCCGGCTTCCTGCCGATCGCGCTCGCGAAGTCGAGCACCGGCGAGTACACGCGCTCGATCTTCGAGGTGTCGGCGATCGCGCTGATCGCGTCGTGGCTCGCGGCGGTCGTGCTGATTCCGCTGCTCGGCTATCACATGCTGCCCGAGCGCAAGCGCCATGCGCACGAGCCTGACAATCACGAACATGACATCTACGACACGCGCTTCTACACGCGCTTGCGCGGCTGGATCGGCTGGTGCATCGAGCGGCGCTTCGTCGTGCTCGCGATCACCGTGCTGCTGTTCGTGCTCGCGATGGCCGGCTTCTCGCTCGTGCCGCAGCAGTTCTTCCCGAGCTCGGACCGGCCGGAGTTGCTGGTCGACGTGCGGCTGCCCGAAGGCGCGTCGTTCGATGCAACGCTGCGCCAGGCGCAGCGCCTCGAACAGGTTCTCAAAGGCCGGCCTGAAATCGATCACTCAGTCAGCTTCGTCGGCACCGGCGCGCCGCGCTTCTATCTGCCGCTCGATCAGCAATTGCAGCAGCCGAACTTCGCACAGTTCGTGATCACCGCGAAGTCGGTCAAGGATCGCGAGAAGCTCGCGCAGTGGCTCGAACCGGAGTTGTTCAACAACTTCCCGGCGATCCGCACGCGCCTGTCGCGCCTCGAGAACGGGCCGCCGGTCGGCTATCCGGTGCAGTTCCGCGTGAGCGGCGACGACATCGCGACCGTGCGCTCGATCGCCGAACGCGTCGCCGCGACGATGCGCGCCAATCGCGGCACGCGCAACGTGCAGTTCGACTGGGACGAACCCGCCGAGCGCTCGGTGCGCTTCGAGATCGACCAGAAACGCGCGCGCGAGCTCGGCGTGACGTCCGAAGACATCGCCAGCTTCCTCGCGATGACGATGTCCGGCTACACGGTCACGCAGTATCGGGAGCGCGACAAGCTGATCAGCGTCGATCTGCGCGCGCCGCGCGCCGAACGCGTCGACCCGTCGCGGCTGACCGCGCTCGCGATGCCGACGCCCAACGGCCCGGTGCCGCTCGGCACGCTCGGACATCTGCGCAACGACCTCGAATACGGCGTGATCTGGGAACGCAACCGTCAGCCGACCATCACCGTGCAGTCGGACGTGTCGGCCGGCGCGCAAGGCATCGACGTCACGCACGCGGTGGACCGCGCGCTCGCGCCGATCCGCGCGACGCTGCCGGTCGGCTACCGGATCGAGATCGGCGGCTCCGTCGAGGAAAGCGCCAAGGGTCAAACCTCGATCAACGCGCAGATTCCGATCATGGTGATCGCGGTGCTCACGCTGCTGATGATCCAGCTGCAAAGCCTCGCGCGCGTGCTGATGGTCGTCCTGACCGCGCCGCTCGGCCTGATCGGCGTCGTGCTCACCTTGCTGCTGTTCGGCCAGCCGTTCGGCTTCGTCGCGATGCTCGGCGTGATCGCGATGTTCGGCATCATCATGCGCAACTCGGTGATTCTCGTCGATCAGATCGAGCAGGACATTGCGTCGGGGCACAAGCGTTTCGATGCGATCGTCGGCGCGACCGTGCGGCGGTTCCGGCCGATCACGCTGACCGCCGCGGCCGCCGTGCTCGCGCTGATCCCGCTGCTGCGCTCCAACTTCTTCGGGCCGATGGCGACCGCGCTAATGGGCGGCATCACGAGCGCGACGATCCTCACGCTGTTCTATCTGCCCGCGTTGTACGCCGCGTCGTTCCGCGTACGCGCCGACGAGCGCGAGCCGCAGACGCCGTCCGGTGCCGGCGCCACGCACACGGGTAACTGAGCATGAGCACGAGCATGACTATTCCCGCCCTATCCCGCCACCGCCGCGCGCGCTTCGACGCGCTCGCCCGTACCACGCTTGCCGCGAGCATCGCCAGCATCACCTGCATGCTCGGCGCCTGCTCGTTCGGACCGAACGGCGACGCGCCCGCGATGCCGCAGCCCGCGCACTACGGTGCCGAGCCGCTACCGACGCAAACCGTGCCCGCGCAGGGCGTCACGCAGCAGTTCGTGACCGGCGCGCAGCCGGTGCCCGAATGGTGGAAGCTGTACCGCTCGGATGCGCTGAACGCGCTCGTCGACGAAGGCCTGCGCAATAGTCCGACGCTCGACGCGACCGACCGCAGTCTCGCCGCCGCGCGCGAGCAATTGCGCGCGCAGGTCGGCAGCTCGCTGCTGCCGACCATCGACGCCGGCGGCCAGGCCACCCGCAATCGCGCGCTCGCGATCCCCGAGATCGGACCGAACACGTTTCTGTACAACGTGTTCGTCGGTCAGTTGCAGGCGCACTACACGTTCGATCTGTTCGGCGCCGCGCGGCTCGCGAACGCGGCGCTCGCCGCGCGCGTGAACGTGCAGGTCTACCAGCTCGAGGCGGCGCGGCGCGCGCTCGCCGCGAACATCGTGACCGCGACGATCACGAGCGCCGCGCTGCATGCTCAGATCGACACGACCGAGCGGCTCGTGGTCCTCGCCAACGATCAGGCACGCGATACCGAGCGGCGCTTCGCGCTCGGCGCGGTATCGCATGCCGATCTGCTGAACACGCAGCAGAGCGCGGCGAGCGTGTCGGCAAGTCTGCCGGCGCTGAAGCAGCAGTGGCTCACTACGCGTCACGCGCTCGCGGTGCTGCTCGGCCGCACGCCCGATGCCGCGCCGGACGACATCGATCTCGCGCAGTTGCATGTGCCGGAGAAGGTCCCGGTCGTCGTGCCGTCGGAGCTGCTGCGCACGCGGCCTGACATCGAGGCCGCCGACGCCGCGCTGAAGGCCGCTGCGACCGATGTCGGCGTCGCCACCGCGCAGATGTTCCCGAGTCTGTCGCTGTCGGCATCGATGGGACAAGGCGGGTTTAGCTGGCCGGTCGCGATGTCCGGTGCGGGGGCCATCTGGAGCATCGGCGCGTCGCTGTCGCAACCGCTGTTTCATGGCGGCGCGCTGCTTGCGCAGCGCCGCGCGGCGCAGCACACGTACGAAGCGAGCGTGTCGCAGTACAAACAGACTGTGCTGGCCGCGTTTCAGAACGTCGCCGACACGCTCGCCTCACTCGAGCACGACGCGCAGTCGCTCGACTCCGCGAACGTCGCCGCGCGTTCGGCACAGGGTGTGTTCAACGAGACCTCGGCGCGCTATCGGCTCGGCGCGCTGCCCGTCGCCGCGACGCGTTCGAGCGAGCAGCAATGGCGCAACGCGCAGCTCGATGAGATCCGCTATATGAGCGCGCGGCTGACGGATACGGCCGCGCTGTTTCAGGCGATGGGGAATCCGCCGGTTGATCAGGCAGGCGCATCATCGGCTGCGGCGACTTCGGCTTCTGCGCCTGCATCGGTTGGGACGACGAACACGGCGACATCCAACTAAATCTCGGATTCCGTATGGAACGCGGCGCACTTATCCCCAGTTCGTGTTGATGAGCCTGTTGAAAACTGTCTGAACAACGGGCTAAAGCATTGAACCTAATACGATTTGTTTGTACGGTGCGAAACGAATCAGAAGCAAGCCACAGGACACGTGTTCTGCAGCGCCTCAACGGTGTTTATCGATCACTGAATCGTGCTATCAGATCAATGCATGCTTGAGGCGCGAAAGAGCTTGCCCACTCTTGCGAGCTTTTGAACTCGGGCTCAAGATGAGCAAGCGCCTCAGATAGCCACTGCGATCGTTGCGCTTCGAAAGGCAAATGATCGGTCTCTGATCGAATGACGACGAAGACATCAAAGTCCGGATCGCGATCGGCAATCCCGTCTAACTGATTCTTAAGAGCGAGTAGCTGCGCCGCCCCTTCAAGAACCGAGAGATTGCCGTCCAACATTGCCTGTGCCACTGCCACTAAACGGCGACGCTCAAAGGTTTCACTTTCGTTCATTTCAAACCGTCGTCTATTTCAAAGATCGATCGGACGCCCATCGTGAGTCTGTGGTGAATAGAACTGTATCAGAATCGCGAAAAACGGCTCTCGATGGGAGATATCATCAATATCCGAGGTCATGACGATGATTTGCGTTGGATCTGCATCCCGTTATTTAACACTTGCTCATACTTTTTTCGTGCTTTTCCTTTCCGTCCAGTTTTGGGCTACCCGCGCACTGCCTTGAGTCACGGTTGCCGCGCACAGTGCGCTTAGGTCACTGTAGCTATACCCGCAATTTCAGGATGATTCGCCATATAGACTATGCAAGATTCTCGATTTTCTCAATGCGAGTTAGATAATGGCAGATCAAAGTAGAACACGATACAGCTATACAGCTAAAGTTTCAGATGTAGTTAACATTCAGTTTCCCGCCGCCGCGAATATGGCTTGGGACGGATATGCAAGACACATCTATGACAAGACGAATTCCGTAATTCAGCAACAGGCCAAGCGAATCCTTCAGCGTGGGAATATCACTCACGAGGAAGCCAGACAATTGGTCGAAGTGCAACGCAACGGTTTGGTGATTGAAATGCGCAGGCGTCTAAGTCCATTCGGGCGCTTTTACTCTGAGGCGCTCAAACCATCCAAAAATTTTCCAACCCTGGACACCCTGCTTCGAAAAAAAGGCAATATAGAAGCGGTTCTGTTGAGCGTCGGCAAAACGCGGTCTGTCGTTAACCGTATCGCATTTGTAGGCCGGATGGCTGGGTCCGCCGGCATCGTGATTGAGATTGTTGCCGTCGGCGTAGTCATCGAGAAAGCGCCGCAGAAGGACAAAGCGCGAATAGCGACTGAGGAATTTGCAGGAGCCATCGGTGGATTGGCAGCGGGCACGGGAGGCATGTGGGCAGGTGCGGTGGCTGGCGCGGCATGGGCTGGCACATGGGCCGCGCCATCGTTGATGATTCCGGTCGTAGGAGAGTTGGCGGAAGGCGGGGCAATTGTGCTGGGGGGTATTGCCCGTGGAATGATGGCGAGCTGGCTCGGCCACCATGTCGGCAAGGAGGCCGCAGAGAATATCTGGCGCCTCGCCCCAATCAAATGGAAATAGAGCTACGACATGATAATGAGCCGGATCAACTCCTGGCTGCTAGGACGCCTGCCGTCACGCAGATTCTCCTTCGCTCTATCCCTGAGCGATAAGGGTCTCGTCGTGACAAATCAGCAAGGCGAGCAACACATTGCCTGGGAGGATATTTGCGAAATCGTCGCTACGCGGTCAGAACAATCGATTGGAAATTCGATCGTATTGCTCGTCCGGCTAGACGATGGCCGTACCATGACCGTGCCGGAAGGCGATTCAGCCTGGCATGATCTGACCATGAAGTTATCGGAGCATCTTGCCGGCGCGAAACGCTACGAGGAGTGGGCACTTCAGTCCGCTTTTTCCGACGATGTGCCTCGCGTCGAGGTGTTTCGCCGCTGACATGACGGTATGCGGCGAGAGTGGGCCGGTGCCCGTATCGCTTAAGAATCCGCCGCCCCCCGCGCACCCGCCATCCGAGACATCAAGGCTTGTTCGACTCGAACAGATCCATGATCTGCTTCTTCTCGGTCGTCGACACGCTCGGCGGCGGCACCACCGGCGGCGTCATGCCCGCCGGGCCGACCCCGCCCACCGCATCGGTCGCGCCGGCCATCGGATTGCCCGAATCGAGACCGATGCTCGCGACGAAGCCTTGCCCCGGCAACTTGTCGGTAAAGAACAGCTCGCCGTTCATCACCGTCACACCGTCGGGTTGCTGCGGCTCGGCCTGTGGCACACCGCGCAGCGCGCGCTGCATGTACTCGACCCAGATCGGCAGCGCGAGCTGCGCGCCGAATTCGCGGCTGCCGAGACTCTTCGGCTGGTCGTAGCCCATCCACGCGACCGCCACCAGCGACTGCTGATAGCCGGCGAACCAGCCGTCCTTCGCGTCGTTGGTCGTACCGGTCTTGCCCTGCAGGTCCGAGCGCTTCAACACGTTGGTGCCCGCGCCCGTACCCGCGGTCGCGACCGAGTGCAACAGGCTGTTCATGATGTATGCGTTACGCGGCTCGAGCGTGCGCGGCGCGTCGTGCCCAGCGACGAGCGGCTGCGCGCGCGAGATCGCCACGCCACGCGCGTCGGTCACTTCGTTGATCAGATACGGATTGATCCGGTAGCCGCCGTTCGCGAACACCGAGTACGCGCCCGCCGACTGCAGCGGCGTGACGAGGCCCGCGCCCAGCGCCATCGGCAGATACGGCGGGGTCTTGTCGGGGTCGAAGCCGAAGCGCTGCGTGACGAAGTCCTGCGCGTACCTGGTGCCGATGAACGACAGGATGCGGATCGACACGAGGTTCTTCGACTTCTGCAGCGCGAGGCGCATCGACATCGGACCATCAGGCTGGTCGTCGTCCTTCGGCTCCCACGCGTCGCCGCCCGGCGTGCTCGGCGGGAAGTACAGCGGCGCGTCGTTGATGATCGTCGCCGGTGCGAGCCCCTTGTCGAGCGCCGCCGAATAGATGAACGGCTTGAAGCTCGAACCCGGCTGCCGCCACGCTTGCGTTACATGGTTGAACTTGTTCTTGTTGAAGTCGAAACCACCGATCAGCGCGCGGATCGCGCCGTCCTGCGGCGTCAGCGACACGAGCGCGCCCTCGACCTGCGGCAACTGCGTGATCTGCCAGTTGCCCTTGTCGTCGGCGACGAGGCGCACGATCGAACCCGGCTTGATGCGCAGCGTCGCGTTCGCGCGCGGGCTCAGCGCCGCGGCGACGAAGCGCAGGCCGTCGCCCGACACCGTCACCTGGGTGCCGTCGACCAGTTGCGCGGCCACCTGCTTCGCGCTCGCGTCCGTCACCACGCCGGCGATGATCTCGCCGTTGTCCGGGTGATCGGTCAGCGCGTCGTCGATCGTCTGGTCGCGGTCGTCGCCCGCCTCGGGCAACTGCACGAAGCCCTCCGGTCCGCGATAGCCGTGGCGCCGCTCGTAGTCCATCACGCCCTTGCGCACCGCGCGATACGCGGCGTCCTGATCGGCGGAATCGATCGTGGTGGTCACGTTCAGGCCGCGCGTATAGGTTTCGTCCTTGTACTGCGCGTACATCATCTGCCGCACCATTTCGGCGACGTACTCGGCGTGCACGCTGTACTCGTTGCCCGGATTCTTCGTGTGAATCTCTTCCTTCACGGCCTGGTCGTACTGCTGCTGCGTGATGTAGTTCAGCTCGAGCATGCGTCGCAGGATGTACTCCTGACGGATCTTCGCGCGCTTCGGATTGACGACCGGGTTATACGCGGACGGCGCCTTCGGCAGGCCCGCGAGCATCGCGGCCTGGGCCAGCGTGAGGTCCTTCAGGTCCTTGCCGAAGTACACGCGCGCGGCCGCGGCGAAGCCGTACGCGCGCTCGCCCAGATAGATCTGGTTCATGTACAGCTCGAGGATCTGGTCTTTGGTCAGCGCGCGCTCGATCTTGTACGCGAGCAGCATCTCGTAGATCTTGCGCGTGTACGTCTTCTCGCTGGAGAGGAAGAAGTTGCGCGCGACCTGCATCGTGATCGTGCTCGCGCCCTGCGACGCGCCGCCATGCGCAAGGTCGGCGAAACCGGCGCGCAGGATGCCGACGAAGTCGACGCCGCCGTGTTCGTAAAAGCGGTAGTCCTCGATCGCGAGCACCGCTTTTTTCATCTGGTCGGGGATGTCCTGGAAGCGCACGAGGCTGCGCCGCTCCTCGCCGAATTCGCCGATCAGCACGTGATCGGCGGTGTAGACGCGCAGCGGCACTTTCGGGCGATAGTCGGTCAGCGCGTCGAGCGACGGCAATTGCGGCCCCATCACGACGAGCGCATAGCCGACGATCAGCGCCCCGACCACGACGACGGTCGCGATCAGGCCGAAGAACCACAGCACGAGCGACGCGCCGATCGAACGACGGCCGCGTTCGGGCTCGCGCGAGGCGGCATTGCGTCCAGGGGTGCGTTGGTGGGAGTCCCGGTCTTCACCGGCCGGAGAGTTCGAGGAATGCGGTCGTTTGATGATTGGCATGACTGGAATAATGGGCCCGCAACTGCGCGCCTGTCTGCACGCGCTCGCGGCGCGCGCATGGGTCGTGTTCGACATCCTGGCCGGGACGTACGCCGCCCTGCGGACCTTGCCCCCGGCCGGCCGCACGGCACGCCTCGGACCATGTCCGGCGCAACGTAACAGCACATTTTAAAGAAATCGGCAGCGGTCCAAGGCAGTTTTTTTGTAAGAATTCCCTTTGCCGGCCGCCTTTTCCTGGTAAGGGTCTGTAATTTCGCGCAGCGCGCATTGCAGCGTGCGCGCGACGCGCAGCTTATGCGGGGTTATCAACATTTTCTGTTGAAAGGGCTGTGGACAAACCGGCCGCAAACACTACAACTCATTGATGCCACGGGATTTTCGCACCGCGCTTGTTCCGTGGCGGCGCAACTCGTCATATGATGAACCCCGCGCGCGTCCCTCGATGCGCGCGACGGGGACCCCAGCGGCGGGATCCAACGGCAGTTCGATGACGGGTTCCGACACCGTATCCGAAGGCACGCGCTGATCCGCCCATGCTAACAAGACTGCGAGTCGATCATGTCCAAGCCCAGTGAGCGCATCGTCGTATTCGTCACGACCGCGCAGAAACGTGCGATCACCGCGACTGCCGAGGATCTGGGCATCAGCGTGAGTGAACTGATGCGGCGCGCGGTGCTGAGCTTCGGCGCGACCAGCGAACAGGTCAAGGCCGCGAGCATCGTCGACCGGCTGCGCGCGCCGCGCGCGCCCGATCCGCTGAACGCGGCGCTGCAGCGCGTCGCACGCGGTACGCGCTATGCGCGCGCCGCGCTGCCGGTAGCGCTGCAAGCGGATGAGAAAGACGCGGCGGCTCCGGCGGCTGCCGGCGCCGCCGATGCCGTGGATTCGCCCTCGATGCAGCAAGCCGGTCGCCCCGCTCCCCTGACCGACGCTGTGGATGCCCCCGCCCCGCTGCTTCCCGCGGGCGTCGCCGCCGCGCTCGCCGCCGAGCAGGACGAACAGGCCGCGGCCACCGCCGAAGCCGTCGCGCGTCTGACGTCAGCACGAGCCGCCGAAAATGCGGAAAACGCCGAAGCGGACGCAATCGACAACGCCGCGTCGAAACGGCTGCCCGGCACGTCGGCGCGTCTGCGCAACTCACTCAAGCGCCGTCCCAACGACCAGGACTCCGACGACGACGAACCGCACAGCGACCCGAGCGCCGAAGGCGGCCGTTTCGCGTGACGCAAGGCGTGACGGAAAATTACTGCGCACCGAGCCGCAATCACTGCATCCGAGCGCGCAGGCGAGCGTACGCAACGAGTCCCCGTTGCATATCGTTACATCAGTGACACCTGCGTGAAACGCCGCTCGGTAACGCCCGCCCACACCCGCAAACAGCGGCTTTTCGCGCATCGTTCGAGCCTTCGGGAAGCCGCATCGTTTAAGCCATCTTTAAGACAGCCGGTGGTGTAATATCCGGCGTCAAGTCCATGATCCGCCGTCAAGTCCATGCCCATCGCGGCTTTCCATCATCGAGGCAATCCTCAACCGGCATTGCGCCTCAACAAAAACGGACCGCGCTATTGCAATTGGCAAGTGCGCCCCGAACTCCGGTCCGAACGTTGCGCAGCATGGCTGCACGGCGGCGTAAAGTAGCAGTAGTTCAAGGCAGTCAGGCGCGCACGCATCGTCGGCGCCGCTCACATTCTCTGGAGGTTTTCATGTCGCTTTTTGACAGCATTTCGCGCACGCTCAAAGGTCTTTTGAACGATGCGGCCGATTCGGTGCAGGATCCGTCGCGCGACTCGCGCCAGATCGTGCGCGAACTCGACGACAGCATCGGCAAGGCCGAAAACTCGCTGATCGAGATTCAGGCGCAGGTCGCCACCCAGCAAAGCAAGCGCGATGTTGCCGCAGACAAGGCGAAGAAGTATGAAGACGGTGCTCGCCGTGCGCTGCAGTCCGGCGACGAAGCGCTCGCGCGTGAAGCGCTCGGCGCGCAGGCCACGGCCGAAGCCGAACGCGATGCGCTGACCAAAGAACTGACTTCGCTGGAGCCGTCGGTCGCGCAACTGAAGAGCCAGATCGAGGACATGCGCACGCGCCGCAACGACCTGAACGCGCGCTCGAACATCCTGCAAGCCAAGCAGCAGATCGCGCAGGCGAAAGATACCGCGGCCACCGCACTCGGCGGCATCGGCGGCAAGAACCTGTCCGAGGATTTCCAGAAGCTCGAAGATAAAGTCGCGCTGTCGAACGCGCGTTCCGACGCACGTCTGAACTCCGCCGACGAAAAAAGCGGCAAGGCGCTCGACGACAAGCTCGCGGATCTGAACCGCGGCCCGTCCGTCGACGATCGGCTCGAAGCGCTGAAGAAGCAGCTCAATACGCCGGCGCAGTAAATGCTGGATGCGTGTACTTCCTCGCAGCAAGTACACGCAGCAATGACAGCAGTAGCAGTACATGCCGGCGCGCTCGCTTCTGAACGCACTGGCATACCGGCCGCCACAGGCAGCCACCGCAATCGACTGATGGAGACGGGCGCGCCCCGCCCGGTCCGCAAATGAAAAAACTTTTCGCAACCGCCTTCGCTTCGCTGCTGCTCGTGTCGGCCGCGGCGTTCGCGGTGCCGACCGCCCAGCAAATCGAATCGGCGATGTCGCAGGGCAACTGGCAGCAGGCCGACGCCGGCCTCACCGAAGTGTTGCAAGCGCATCCGAACAACGCACACGCGCACTATCTGTACGCCCAGGTGCTCGATCGCGAAGGCCGTTCCGCCGAGGCGCTCGCGCAGCTCCAACAGGCAAAGACGCTCGATCCGCAGGTCCGCTTCACCGACCCGAGCCGCTTCGCGCAAACCGAAGCGCGCCTGCGCCGCGACGCGGAACGCGCGGGCGGCAACGTCACCCGTCACGCCGCGAATCCGTTCGCGCAGCAGAATGCGCCTGCTGTGCAGCAACAGTCGGCGATGATGTCGCAAGCGCAACAACGGCATGGTCCGGGGGTGGGTATGTGGATCGGTATCATTGTTCTGATCGCGGTGATCGCGCTCGTGCTGCGCTGGACCTTGCGCCGCGCGCGCAGCCAGGAAGACACGCGCGCCGACGAGGACCGCCGCGCGCAATTGAAGCGCGCCACCGACATGCTCAACACGGTGCGTTCGATCAAGCTCGACGTGAAGCTGTCCGCCGCGCCGGGTCACGAGTTGCTCGAGAAAGACGTCGAAGCGACCGAAGAACAGTTGCGCGGCGCCGTCGAAACGCTGTCGAACGGTAAGAATCCGCTGCCGCCCTATGCACTCGACGAGTTCGAGCAGCGCATCGCGAGCCTGCGCGCGCGCGCCGACGGCCGGCCCGATCCGACCGCCGCGTCCGTGGGCAGCGCTCAGCAATCGACGTACGCGCAGGAAGCCGAGCGCTTCGGCAACCCGCAACCGCCTTATCCGCAACAGGGTCCCTATCAGCAGCAGCCGCAGGTCATCGTGCAGCAAGGCGGTGGCATGGGTGGCGGCATGGGCGGTCTGCTGACCGGCGTGCTGCTTGGCGAGGCGCTCAGTCATGGGCGTGACCGCGTAGTCGAGCGCGACGTGGTCGTCGACCCCGACGAACTGCGCCGGCGCGGCGACGACGGCGGAAACGGCGGCGGCCTCGACTTCGGTCAGGGTTCGAACGACTGGAACGATGACGGCAGCGGCGGCGGCATCGACATGGGCAGCAACGACGATTCCGGCGGTTGGACCGATACTTGATCGAACCCGATCGATCCGCGTCGAATGAAAAATCAGGCTCCTTCGCGGAGCCTGTTTTTTGCCTGCCGGTTTTGTGTCCCGCCTTCGTTCAAGTCAGGCCCGCGCCGACTCCGCCTGGCTACCCTCGTGCTGCGCGAGCACGACCGCCCCCGCAAACAGCCGCACGATGAAACGTTCCGCGTAATCGATCAATGCGTCGCGGCGCGCGGCGTTCGCATCGATGTATTCAGCGGATAGATGAAACAGTTGCAGCACGATCTGCGTGCAGACTTCGTCGACGGTCTCGCGCGCGAGTCGCGGCATCAATTCGAGCTGCACGACGTCGTCCGCCATCTCCGCCGACACCTCGTGCAGGTTCGCGCGCACCGCTTCGCGCAAAGCCGGCGAGGTGCCGTGGTATTCGGCCAGCGCGCTCAGGAACGCCTCGCGGTTCGCGAGCGCGAACGCGAAAAACGCGACGCACGCGCGCCGCGGCACGCTGTGCGGTTCGTCGTGCGCGGCGAGCCAGCGCTCGCGCCGCAGCATCGGCCGAAGCCGTCGGCTCACCGAGGCGACGGCTTCGTGCGCAAGCTCGTCGAGCGTGCTGAAATGGCGGTAGAACGTGTTCGGATTGAGCCCCGCCTCGCGTGCGAGCTCGCGCAAGCCGAGGCTCGCGAAATTGCGGCCGCTGGCGGTCAACCGCAGCGCGGCTTCGATCAGCTTGCGCTTGCCGGGCGGCAACTGCGGGCCGGCGACGGACGCTGCTTCGGGGACGGTCGTCATCGTGCGTTCAATCGTCGCGCGGTATGCGCGTTTAATAGCTGCACTCTAAACGATCTTGACGCGATGTGTACAGTTGTCTACCCTGCGCGTTAAGCCGTGTGTAGACAGCTGTAGACGCGCGATTTCGCCCCTGCCCGTCGCGCCGCGCGAGTCCAGCGCGCCGTAGCCGCTATCGTTTCACCCCGCCGCTTTCGCCCCGTGCAGGAGACCGCCGTGACGCCCGCCCCTTCCGCTTCATCCACCGCGCTGCGCATTGCGATCGTCGGCAGTGGCTTTGCCGGCATCGGCATGGCCATCCGTCTGCAGCAAATGGGCATCACGTCGTTTACGGTCTATGAGGCCGCGAGCGGCATCGGCGGCACGTGGCGTGACAATACCTACCCCGGTGCGGCCTGCGATGTCCCCTCGCATCTCTATTCGTTCTCGTTCGAGGCGAATCCGGCGTGGTCGCGCTCGTTCAGCAGCCAGGCCGAAATTCTCGCGTATCTACAGCACTGCGCGCGCAAGTACGGCGTCGATCGCTACGTGCGTTGCAATGCGAAAGTGAGCGCCGCGCGCTTCGACGAAGCGCGGCAGATCTGGCTCGTCGAGCTCGACACGAACGGCGCACGCGAAATCGTCGAGGCCGACGTGCTGATCGCCGCGAACGGTCCGCTGTCGCGTCCCGCGCTGCCGCGCATCGCCGGCATCGAACGTTTCGAGGGCAAGCTGTTCCATTCGGCGCGCTGGGATCATGCCTATCCGCTCGACGGCAAACGCGTCGCGGTCATCGGCACCGGCGCGAGCGCGATCCAGTTCGTGCCGAAAATCCAGCCGCGCGTCGCGCATCTGGCTCTGTTCCAGCGCACCGCGCCGTGGGTGATGCCGAAGCGCGACAAGCCGATCGGCCTGCGCGCGCAATGGCTGTTCCGTACGCTGCCGTTCACGCAGCGCTTCGTTCGCAGCGCGATCTATTGGCAGCTCGAGTCGCGTGGGATCGCGTTCGTCGTCAATCCGAAGCTGATGAAGATGCCGATGAAGTTCGGCCTCAGCTATCTGCAGCGACGCGTCAAGGACCCGGCGCTGCGCGCGAAGCTCACGCCGAACTACCGGCTCGGCTGCAAGCGCGTGCTGCTGTCGAGCGACTATTACCCGGCCGTCTGTCAGCCGAACGTCGACGTCGTGACGAGCGGTATCCGCGAGATCGTCGCGGATGGCATCGTGACCGACGACGGTGTGCATCACCGCGCGGACGCGATCATCTGCGGCACCGGCTTCCAGGTCAACGACGTGCGCGCGCCGTTCGAAGTGACCGGCCTCGACGGCACCGACCTCAGCGCGCTATGGCTGCGCGATGGCCCCGAGGCCTATCTCGGCACGAGCATCGCGAACTTCCCGAACTTCTTCATGATCGTCGGCCCGAACACGGGGCTCGGCCATAACTCGATGATCTACATGATCGAGTCGCAACTGCGGTATATCGGCGATTGCCTGCGCGTGCTGCGCAAACAGAATGCGCGCACGATGACCTTGCGCGCCGACGTGCAGCGCGATTTCAACGCGCGTTTGCAACAGGAGATGCGGCACGCGGTGTGGACGAGCGGCTGCCACAGCTGGTATCAGACGCAGAGCGGCAAAGTCACCGCGATCTGGCCCGGCTTCACGTTCAGCTTTCGCAAGCGTACGCGCCGTGTGCGCCCGCAGGATTACCGCTTCGCGCGTTGAGTCCGCACAATGGCAATCCGGCACCGCGGGCATGGGCCGGCGCATTCGTTACCCGCCACCGCCCAGCAACTGCAACAGCTCCCACAGAAACTTCACGATGATCACGATCAGTTCCCACAGCCGATAGAGCGGCTGCCAGTCCAGCACGCGCAGAAGGGACTCGATCATCGCTATCGTCAGAAGAAGTGAGGGCCGCGATTTCCAGTTCGATCACGCGTCGCGCGCGATGCCCGCGCGTCGCGCAAGCTCAAACCGCCATCACGGCCCGCCTGCGCTCCGCGCGCTGCATGAAGAAGTTCGCCGCGACGACGCCGACCGTGACGACCGCGATGAACAGCGTCGCGAGCGCATTCATCTCCGGGTTCAGACCAAGTCGCACGCGCGAGAACACGACGAGCGGCAAGGTCGTCGAGCCGGGACCCGACAGGAACGCGGACAGCACGAGGTCGTCGATCGACAGCGTGAACGACAGCAGCCAGCCCGCCACCAGCGCCTGTGAGATCAGCGGCAGCGTGACGAAGAAGAACACGCGCAGCGGTGTCGCGCCGAGGTCGAGCGCGGCTTCCTCGAGCGACGGATGCAGTTCGCGCACGCGCGATTGCACGATGATCGCGACGTACGAAATACACAGCATCACGTGACCGATCCAGATCGTGAAGATGCCGCGTTCGGCCGGCCAGCCGATCCAGCGCGCCATTTCGATGAACAGCAGCAACAGCGAGATGCCCTGAATCACTTCGGGGATCACCAGCGGCGCGTTGATCATGCCGGTGTACAGCGTGAAGCCGCGAAAGCGCCCCATACGCGCGAGCACGAAACCGGCCCACGTGCCGATGATCACCGACGCGAACGCCGTGAGCAGGCCGATACGCAGCGACAGCCACGCCGACGTGATCAGCTCGCCGTCCTGCAACAGCGCCGCGTACCAGCGCGTCGAGAAGCGCGTCCACACCGTCACCAGTTGCGATTCGTTGAACGAATACACGACGAGGCTGACGATCGGGATATACAGAAACAGAAAGCCGATGCCCAGAGCGATCAGCTGCAGCATGCGATTCGGCTTCATTGGCGGCCCTCCTCCAATGCCTTCGCCTGGGCATGCTGGAACAGCGCCATCGGCACCAGCAGCAGCAACACCATCGCGCATGTGACGGCGGACGCCATCGGCCAGTCGGCGTTATCGAAGAACTCATTCCACATGACGCGGCCGATCATCAGCGTGTTCGCGCCGCCGAGCAGCTCAGGAATCACGTACTCGCCGACCGCCGGAATGAACACCAGCAGACAGCCGGCGATGATGCCGTTCTTCGACAGCGGCAGCGTGATCTGCCAGAACGCCTTCCACGGCTTCGCGCCGAGGTCGTAGGCGGCTTCCAGCAAGGTCAGGTCCATTTTCACGAGATGCGCGTACAGCGGCATCACGAGAAACGGCAGGTACGAATAGACCATGCCGATATAGACCGCCGTGTTCGTGTGATACAGCTCGATCGGCGAATGGATCAGGCCGACCGACATCAGGAAGTTATTCAGCAGCCCGTTGTTCTTCAGAATGCCGATCCATGCGTACACGCGGATCAGGAACGAGGTCCAGAATGGCAGCATCACGGCCATCATCAGCAGATTGCGGGTGGCCGGATTGGAGCGCGCGATGTAGTACGCCATCGGATAGCCGATCAGCAGACACAGCACGGTCGAAATCGCCGCGACCACGACCGAATTCACATAGGTCGCGAAGTACAGGCTGTCGGTCAACAGAAACGCGTAGTGCGACAGATCCAGCGTGATGTGCAGCGCGCCTTCCGCGAAGGTGACGAGCTGCGTGTACGGCGGAATGCCGAGCTGCGAATCGGCGAAGCTGATCTTCACGACCAGCAGGAACGGCACGAGGAAGAACAGCAGCAGCCAGATGAACGGCCCCGCCACCACCGCGGTGCGTCCCCTGAACTTCAGACGCCGCACGGGCCACGCGAAAAACGACGAAAGCGCCTCTTTCATGACGTCAGCACCACGCCGGCCGATGCGCTCCAGCGCACGTAGACTTCGTCGCCCCAGGATGGCGGATCGATTTCGGTGAGCGCCAGGCTCGTCACGTTCGCGATCACGGTCTTGCCGCCGTCGAGCTTTACGTGATACAGCGAATAGCCGCCCATGTACGCGATATTCGTGACGACGCCCCTGCCCCAGTTGTAGGCGCCCTCCGGCGGCTTACGCGTGAGGGCGATGCGTTCGGGCCGCACCGAGATCGTCACCGGCATGCCGAGCGGACCGGTGATGCCGTGATTGACGTGCAAATGGCACGTCAAATCCGGCGTTTCGATGAACACGTGATCGGGCTCGTCCTCGACCGTGCGGCCTTCGAACAGATTGGTCGAGCCGATGAATTCCGCCGAGAAACGGCTGTTCGGGTACTCGTAGACTTCATGCGGCGTGCCGAGCTGCACGATCTGGCCTTCGCTCATCACGGCGAGGCGGTTGGCCATCGTCATCGCTTCCTCCTGATCGTGCGTGACCATCATGCAGGTGACGCCGACCTGGTCGAGAATGTTGACGAGCTCGATCTGCGTGCGCTGGCGGATCTGCTTGTCGAGCGCCGACATCGGCTCGTCGAGTAGCAGCAGCTTCGGCCGCTTGACGAGCGAGCGCGCGAGCGCAACGCGCTGCTGCTGGCCGCCCGATAGCTGATGCGGCTTGCGCTTCGCGAAGCGGCCCATCTGCACGAGTTCGAGCGCGTTGTGCAGGCGGTCTTTCAGCTCGGCCTTCGGCACGCGTTCCTGCTTGAGGCCGAACGCCACGTTCGCCTCGACAGTCATGTGCGGAAAGAGCGCGTACGACTGGAACATCATGTTGACCGGCCGGCGATACGGCGGCAGTTGCGCGAGATCTTCGCCATCGATCAGGATCTTGCCCGACGTCACGGTTTCGAGCCCGGCCATCATGCGCAGGAGGGTCGACTTGCCGCAGCCCGAGCTGCCGAGCAGCGCGAACAGCTCGCCCTTCTTCACCGTCAGATTGACCCCTTTGACCGCGACGGTCTCGCCGAACTTCTTCACGACATCGACGATCTGGATGAACTGCTCCGCTGCGTCTCCCGTCACGGCGTTCGAGCCCGTCGACGGCACGGCCGTCCCGGCCAGCGCGCCCGGCTGGTCACTACTCATCATAATGCTGCTTCACTCCGGCGTTTGACGAACAAAGCCCCCGGTGAACACCGAGGGCTTCATAGGCTGCTTATCTGTTTGTTGTCGCGCTTAGCGGCCGGACTTGAACTCGGTCCACAGCCGCGTTTGCAGCCGCTGGATTTCCTGCGGCAGCGGTTTCAACAGGAACAGCGTCTTGATGGTTTCCGGCGACGGGTACACGGCCGGATCGTTCGCGACGTCCTTGTCCACGTACTTGCGCGCTTCCATATTGACGCTCGGGTAGTACACGGCGTTGGTGATCGCGGCGTGCACCTGCGGCGTCTCGATGTAGTTGATCCACTCGAGCGCGGCTTCCTTGTGCTTCGCGTCCTTCGGAATCGCCATCACGTCGAACCACACCGGCGCGCCGCCCTTCGGCACGAAGTACTCGATCTTGTACGGCTTCTTCGCCTCGATCGCGCGATGCTTGGCGATCACGACGTCGCCCGACCAGCCGTACGCGAAGCAGATGTCTCCGCCGACGAGGTCGTTGATATAGCCCGACGAGTTGAACTGCGTGATGTACGGGCGGATTTTCTTCAGCATCGCGAGCGCGGCGCGGTAGTCGGCCGGGTTCGTGCTCATCGGGTCCTTGCCCATGTAGTGCAGCGCGGCTGCGAACATCTGGTCCGGCGCGTCGAGCACCGACACGCCGCAGGCCTTGAGCTTCGAGATGTTTTCCGGCTTGAACAGGATGTCCCAGCTATCGAGCGGCGCGTCCTTGCCGAGGATCTGCTGGACCTTCGTCACGTTGTAGCCGAGGCCGGTCGTGCCGTACGCCCAGGGCACCACGTACTTGTTGCCCGGATCGGCGCCGGCGACGAGCGCCATCAGCGACGGGTCGAGGTACTTCAGGTTCGGCAGCTTCGATTTGTCGAGCGGCTCGAAGATGCCCGCGGCGATCTGCTTGCCCGCATAGTTGCTGGTCGGCACAACGATGTCGTAGCCCGAGTGACCGGTGAGCAGCTTCGCCTGCAGCGTGTCGTCGCTGTCGTAGTTGTCGTACTTGACCTGGATGCCGGTCTGTTTGGTGAAGTTCGGTATCGTGTCCTTCGCGATGTAGTCGGACCAGTTATACACGTTGAGCTGCGTATCCTTCGCAGCGGCCGTCAACCACGGCGCCGCGCACAAGATCAGCGCCGCCATATGCCCCACTATCCGCTTGTTCATCCCGTTCTCCGATCCTCTCGTCACTCAAGCCGCGCCGTCGCCCGCACGGTCCCCTGAAAACCCCGAAAACTACCACCAATTATTGCCCGCACAAAAAAAAACCCGGAGCTGTCGCGCAAACGGTACAGGCTCTGGCCGCACCCTTGCAAAATGGGCGCAATTTTAACGGGTTATCGGCCCGTGTCTACCGAAAAATACGCGGTCGTCGGCCGCGCTTTATCCGCGCTGGGCACAGGTTGCGAGGGTTGCATCGCGTCGCTGTTATCTGGTTGTCAGCTCGGCGTTGGCTCGCACCTGGGCGGTGCGCCGCTCTGGCGCGCGCGAGTGCCGGACGGTGCTTGCCGGTGCAGAGCCGCGTCGGCGTCCGGCGCGCCCTTCATGCGCCGCGGCGCCGCCACGACGGCTGAATGCTCCTATCATGATCTTTTGATACGTATTGCGCGACGTCGTCGCGCGACGGCCGGCCAGCCGCTGCGCGCGTGCGATGGGCATGTGACTTGCAACAGGATGCGTTTCCCGGAAGCTCTGGCACGATGAACACCAATCCTTTCGCGATGCGTCCCGACCGGCGCCGGCGCCTGCCGGGCGAGCCGACGCGTCCCGCGCACTGGTTCTCGTTCCTCGGCGCCGGCGCGCTGATCGCGGTCGGCTATATCGATCCCGGCAACTGGGCGACCGCGCTCGGCGCCGGCGCGGGCTACGGCTACCGCCTGCTCGGCATCGTGCTGCTGTCGAGCCTGATGGGGATGCTGATGCAATGGCTGTCATCGCGCCTCGGCGTCGTGACCGGGCGCGACCTCGCGCAATTGTGCCGCGAGCGCAATGGCCGGCGCGCGACGCTGTTCCTGTGGCTGACGAGCGAGGTCGCGATCATCGCCTGCGATGTCGCCGAGGTGGTCGGCAGCGCGGTCGCGCTGCAACTGCTGCTCGGCGTGTCGCTGACGCTCGGCGTGCTGATGTCGGCGGTCTGCACCTTCGCGCTGCTCGCGCTCCAGCAGAAAGGCGGCCGCAGGCTGGAGGCGGTGATCGCCGCGCTGATCGGCTTCGTCGGCCTGTGCTTCGTCGTGCAGCTCGCGCTCGCGCGGCCCGACTGGCACGCGGCGCTCGCCGGCACCGCGCCGAGCCTGGAGCTGATCAGAAGCGCGGGCATGCTGTGGCTCGCGGCCGGCATCGTCGGCGCGACGGTCATGCCGCACAACCTGTATCTGCATTCGGCGCTGGTCAAGCATCACGCGCCCGACAGCAGCGACGCGCAGATCAAGGCCGCGCTGCACGTCGTCAATCTCGATACTTTCGGCTCGCTTGCGTTCGCGTTCGTGATCAACGCGGCGCTGCTGATCGTCGCGGCGGCCGTGTTCTATGCCAGCGGTCATCGCGACGTGACCGATCTGGCCGATGCGCATCGGCTGATCGCGCCGCTCGTCGGCAGCCGCTGGGCCGGCATCCTGTTCGCGACGGCGCTGCTCGCGTGCGGACTCAGCGCGACCGTCACCGGCACGCTGGCCGGTCAGACGGTGATGGAGGGCTTCCTGCGGCTGCGGTTACCGCGCTGGAAACGCGCGCTGCTCACGCGTGCGCTCGCGATCGGGCCGGCCCTGCTCGCGGTGGGCGTGTTCGGCCAGCATGGCTCGAATCAGTTGCTGGTCGCGAGCCAGGTCGTGCTGAGCCTGCAATTGCCGCTCGCGGTCGTGCCGCTGATCCGCTGCGCGTCCGATGCGGCGCTGATGCGCGGCTGGCGCGTGCACGGCGCGCATCGGTTAACATAGCGGGACTTCGCCTCCCCGCCGCAAGGTTTCCGATGACTTCGAATCTCCACGATCTTCCCGACAGCCCGTGCATCGGCGTCTGCTCCACGCTCTTCGACGAGGTCTGTAAAGGCTGCGGCCGCACCGCCACCGAAGTGTCGAACTGGGTGTTTCTGAGCGACGAGGAAAAGCGCGCGATCTGGACCCGGATCGAACGGGAAGGCACGGCGATGCGGTTTCAGAACGACAAGGTGTGAGGGTGTTCGTTGCGCGCATCGCGGGTTGACGCGACCATAAAAAAAGCCCGCTTCGACGAAGCGGGCTTTTTGCTGTGACACGATTCGATCAGCGTGAACCGAAGCGCTTATTGCACGCCCTGACTCGTCAGGAAGTCCTCATAGTTGCCACCGAAGTCGTTCAGCGTGCCGTTGGTCTTCACTTCGATGATCCGGTTCGCGAGGCCGCTCACGAACTCGCGGTCGTGCGACACGAAAATCAGCGTGCCGTCGAACTTGTCGAGCGCGATCTGCAGCGACTCGATCGACTCCATATCCATGTGGTTGGTCGGCTCGTCCATCAGCAGCACGTTGTGGCGGCCCAGCATCAGCTTGCCCCAGATCATGCGGCCCTTCTCGCCGCCGGACAGCACCTTGACCGACTTGCGAATGTCGTCCGCATTGAACAGCAGCCGGCCGAGCGTGCCGCGCACCATCTGCTCGTCGTCGCCTTCCTTGCGGTACTGGTCGATCCAGTCCATCAGCGTGACGTCGTCCGGAAACTCTTCGTACGTGTCTTGCGGCATGTAGCCGACGTTGGCGTTTTCCGCCCACTTCACCGTGCCGTGGTCGAGTTGCAGATTGCCGAGCAACGAGCGCAGCAGCGTGGTCTTGCCCGCGCCGTTCTCGCCGATGATCGCGATGCGTTCGCCCGGCTGCACGCTGATGCTGAAGTTATCGAAGATCGAGCGCTCGTATTTCTTGGAGATGCTGTCGGCGACCACCGCGATGTTGTGCAGCTTCTTCTCGAACTCGAAGCGGATGAACGGGTTCTGCCGCGACGACGGCTTGAATTCCTCGATCTTGATCTTGTCGATCATCTTCAGACGGCTGGTGGCCTGGCGCGCCTTCGACTTGTTCGCCGAGAAGCGGCGCACGAAGTCCTGCAGATCGGCCACGCGCTCCTTCGCCTTCGCGTTGGCGGCCTGCTGACGCTCGCGCGCTTGCGTGCTGGCGAGCATGTAGTCGTCGTAGTTGCCCGGGTAGACCTTCAGCGTGCCATAGTCCATGTCGGCCATGTGGGTGCAGACCTGATTCAGGAAGTGCCGGTCGTGCGAGATGATGATCATCGTCGAGTTGTACTGGTTGAGAACATCTTCCAGCCAACGGATCGAGTTGATGTCGAGGTTGTTGGTCGGCTCATCCAGCAGCAGCACGTCCGGCTTCGAGAACAGCGCCTGCGCGAGCAGCACGCGCAGCTTCCAGCCGGGCGCCACGTTGCTCATCGGGCCGTTGTGGTCTTCGATCGCGATGCCGATGCCGAGCAGCAGCTCGCCCGCGCGCGCTTCGGCCGTGTAGCCGTCGTACTCGGCGAACTTCGCTTCGAGTTCGGCCGCGTGCATGTAGTCGTCGTCGGTCGCGTCGGGGTTCGCGTAGATCGCGTCGCGCTCGGTCATCGCGGCCCACATTTCGGCGTGGCCCATCATCACGACGTCGAGCACGCGCACGTCTTCGTACGCGAACTGGTCCTGGCGCAGCTTGCCCAGACGCACGTTCGGCTCGAGCATCACGTTGCCCGAGCTGGGCTCGAGATCCGAACCGAGAATCTTCATGAAGGTGGATTTACCGCAGCCGTTCGCACCGATCAGGCCATAGCGATTCCCTCCCCCAAATTTGACCGAAATGTTCTCGAAGAGGGGCTTCGGCCCGAATTGCATGGTGATATTGGCAGTAGACAGCACAGCGCGTCCCTTTGAATGTGATATCGGCGAAAAACCTAATATTTTAGCAGGTTTGGAGATTTCAACCGGACAGTTGTTCCGGCGCGGCCCGCGTCACCCGCTCGAGCCGCTGCGCGGCGTCTGCAGAATGTCGATAAAGGCCGAAAAATCCGCGTCGGCGAGCCGCATTGCCGCACCCAGTCGCAGCAATTGCTGGACCGTCGACGCGACCGGCATCGGCGTGCCGGTCTCGTAGGCGCTCCCCCGCCGCGCCGAACACGATCTGCTCGACCGCGCGCGTGCGGTTCCACACATGCACGCTATGACCCGCGCGCGGCAGGTGCCGGATCATCGGCGCGCCCATCAGGCCGGGGCCGCAAAAACCAGTTTCCGCGTTCGAACCTCGTCGGTTATCAGATTGAATGGCTTATGTTGCGTACGGATGATAGCGACCGCGCCAGGCGCTCAAGTCGCGCGATACCGGGCATGCGATGTGCAGTATCGATGGTTCGAGCGGCGACGTCTGGTCCGCCGCGCAGGCGATTGCGCTGGCGAGGACGCATCTGTCCGTCGGACTGCGCGAACCGTTGCCTATACTTTTTTCCATGCACGTTTCCGAGCAGCGTTTTACTGACCAGCGGCGCACACCAAGGAGGAACTCATGTCAGAACACGTTTACAAGAAGATCGAACTGACCGGTTCGTCGAAGAAATCGATCGACGACGCGATCACCACCGCGATTGCCAAAGCGTCGGAAACGCTGCGCAATCTGCACTGGTTCGAGGTCACGGAAACGCGCGGCCAGATCGAGAACGGCAAGGTCGCGTACTGGCAGGTAACGTTGAAGGTCGGCCTGCGCATCGAGGACTGAGCGGCGACCGCACGACACGCTTGCCCGTTGCCACGCGCAAGCCGCAAACAGAAAAGCTGCGTCCAGGCGGGGCTGGACGCAGCTTTTTTTCAACAACGGACCGCCCGATTTACTTCGGCAGCGACCCGTCGACACCCTCCACGTACCAGTTCAGGCGCTGCAGTTCCGGATCGGTCAGCGTCTTGCCTTCAGGCACCTTCACCGTGCCCGACTGATCCTTGATCGGGCCCGTGAACACGTCGCGCTTGCCGCTCGCGAGTTCGTCGCGCTTCGCGGCAACCTGCTTCTGCCCATCGGCCGGAATCGCCGACGTGTTCAGGTCCTCGAGGTTGACAGCCTTCTGCGGAATGCCCCACCACACCGGATCGTTCTTCCACTTGCCGTCGAGCACCTGCTGGATCACCGCGCTGTAGTACACGCCCCAGTGCGCGACGACCGAGCCGAGATGCGCATCAGGACCGAACTTCTTCATGTCCGAATCCCAGCCGAACGCGTGCACGTGCTTCTCCGACGCGGTCGCGAGCGTCGCGCTCGAATCGGTGTTCTGCAGCAGCACGTCGGCGCCCTGGCCGATCAGCGTTTCGGCGGCCTGCTTTTCCTTGCCCGGATCGAACCAGCTGTTGATCCAGATCACCTTCGTATGCACCTTCGGATTCACCGAGCGCGCGCCGAGCGTGAACGCGTTGATGTTGCGCACCACTTCCGGAATCGGCACCGACGCGACGAAGCCGAGCGTGTTGCTCTTCGTCACGTAGCCCGCGGCGACGCCGGCCAGGTACGCGCCCTGGTACATGCGCACGTCGTAGGTGCCGAAGTTCGGCGCCTTCTTGTAGCCGGTCGCGTGCAGGAAGATGGTGTCCGGGAAGTCCTTGGCGACCTTGAGCTGGAAGTCCTGGAAGCCGAAGCTCGTGCCGAAGATGATCTTGTTGCCCTTGTTCGCGAGATCGCGGAACACGCGCTCGGAGTCGGCCGATTCGGGCACGTTCTCGACGCGCGTGATCTTGATCCTGTTGCCGAACTTCGCTTCGGCTTCCCGCGAGCCCTGATCGTGCGCGAAGGTCCAGCCGGCATCGCCCGGATTGCCGAGATAGACGAACGCGACGCCCGGCACGTCGGCGGCCTGCGCGGTTTGCGCGAGCGGCGCCGCAAGTGCCAGCGACGCCGCACCCCAAGCGAAAGCGGTCAGCAGATTTCTTCTCTTCATGTTTTTTCCCCTGTCGTAATGAGCGAATAGTTTGAGCGGATCGACAAAGAACCTGTGTCGCCGTCAGCCCGCCGAGAAAAACGGCTTGCCAAGCGACGCGGGTGCATTCAGGCGAATCGTGTTCGGATTGCGCGAGATCAGCGCGAGCACGACGATCGTCGCAACGTACGGCAGCATCGCGAGGAACTGCGTCGGCACCGGCACACCGATCGCCTGCGCGTAGAACTGCAGCCCCGTCACCGCGCCGAACAGCAGCGAGCCGATCAGCAGTCGCCCAGGGCGCCACGTCGCGAACACCACGAGCGCGAGCGCGATCCAGCCGCGGCCCGAGGTCAGGTTCTCCTGCCACAGGTGCAGATTGACGATCGAATAGTAGCCGCCCGCGAGCCCCGCCATGCCGCCGCCGAACGCGACCGCCCCATAGCGCACGCCGACCACCGGAAAGCCGACCGAATGCGCGACCTGCGGCGATTCGCCGACCGAGCGCAGCACCAGTCCCGCACGTGTGCGATAGAGGAACCAGCCGATCGCGGCGAACATCAGGAACGCGAGGTAATCGAGCGGCGTGAGGGTAAACAGCGCGGGGCCGAGCACCGGGATGCTCGACAAGCCGGGGATCGTCCACGTATCGATCGTCGCGCGCACCGCCGCCGACGTGTACGGCTTGCCGACGTACGCGGACAGCCCGATGCCGAAGATCGTCAGCGACAGGCCGGTCGCGACCTGGTTGGCGAGCATCGTCAGCGTGAGGAACGCGAACAGCAGCGACATCGCGAGACCGGCGCCGATCGCGGCGAGCACGCCGAGCCACGGGCTGCCGGTGATCGACGTGACCGCGTAGCCGCTGACGGCGCCCATCAGCATCATCCCTTCCACGCCAAGGTTGAGTACGCCCGATTTTTCGGCGACGAGTTCGCCGGCGCCCGCGAACATCAATGGGATCGACGCGGTGATCGCGCTCGACGTGAGCGCGCTGGCTTGCTGGATATCCATATCGAGTCTGAAAGCGGATTAGCGAGCTGATTGGCAAACTTAACGAGCCACTGCTGCGGCCGAGCGGCGCCGCACGCGGTAGTTCACGAACAGGTCGGCGCCGAGCAGGCAGAACAGCAGCAGCCCCTGGAACACGCCCGAGAGCGCCTGCGGCAATTGCATCGAGGTCTGCACCGCTTCGCCGCCGAGATACAGCAACGCCATCAGCAGACTGGCGAGCACGATGCCGAGCGGATGCAGCCTGCCGACGAACACGACGATGATCGCGGTGAAGCCGTAGCCCGGCGACCACGTCGCCTGCAACTGGCCGATCGGACCGGCAATTTCGCCCATACCGGCGAGGCCCGCGAGGCCGCCGCTAATCAGCAGCGACGTCCAGATCGTCTTCTTGTCGGAGAAACCGGCGTAACGCGCGGCGAGCGGCGCAAGTCCGCCGACGTTCATCCGGTAGCCCGCGAAGCTCTTGCGCATGAACAGCCAGACGAGCGGAATCGCGATCAGCGTGAGGAACACGGACGCGTTCAGGCGCGTGCCACGCAGAAATTTCCAGTGCCAGTCGCCATACAGCGTCGGAAACAGCGCGTCGCCGCTGAACATCTCCGACAGCGGGAAGTTCATGCCCTGCGGATCGCGCCACGGGCCGCTCACGAGATAGATCAGCAGTTGCGTCGCGACGTACGTGAGCATCAGGCTCACGAGAATCTCGTTGGTATTGAAGCGGCTCTTCAGAAACGCGGGAATCGCGGCCCACGCCATGCCGCCGAGGATGCCGGCCGCCATCATGGTCGGCAGGATCCACCAGCCGCTCGCCTGATCGAAATAGATCGCGACGCCGCTCGCCGCGATGCCGCCGAGCAGCATCTGCCCTTCGGCGCCGATGTTCCACACGTTCGCGCGATAGCCGATCGCGAGACCGAGGCCGATCAGGCACAGCGGCGACGCCTTCAGCAGCAGCTCCGACCAGCCGTTGATGCTCGACAGCGGCTCGATGAAAAACCCGTGCATCGCCTGCAACGGGTCGCGGCCGACGAGGCCGAAGATCAGGAAGCCGATCGCGAGCGTCAGCAACGCGGCGATCAGCGGCACGGCGAGCTGCATCGTGCGCGACGGCAACGTGCGGGCTTCGAGTCGATAGGGAAGCATCATGGGTAGCGTGTATTTGTTCGGGTTCTGTTCTTCAGGGTCCGCATTCGCGTGCGTGGTTAGCGTGTTGGCGTGGCCGGCGGGCAACGCCTCGCCTCATGCATGCGCCGGCTGATCCGCCGCGGGCGCCGCGCCCTCGCGGTCGCCGAACAGCCCCGCCATCCAGCGGCCGATTTCCTCGGCGTTGGTCGCACCGGTCGCGCGCACCGGCGAAAGCCGCCCGCCCGCGAGCACCGCGATGCGATCGCAGATATCGAACAGCTCTTCCAGTTCCTCCGAGATCACCAGAATCGCAACGCCGCGCGCCGACAGATCGAGCAGTTGCTGACGGATGAACCCCGACGCGCCGACATCGACGCCCCACGTCGGCTGCGCGACCACGAGCACCTTCGGCGCCTGCAAAATTTCGCGGCCCATGATGTATTTCTGCAGATTGCCGCCCGACAGACTTTGCGCGAGCGCGTCGGGGCCGCCGCATCGCACGTCGAACGCGTCGATGCAGCGCTTCGCGAATGCGCGCATCACACCCGTTTTGATCCAGCCCGAGTTGACCATGCTCTGCCGATGCGCGGTGAGCAGCGCGTTGTCGGCGAGGCTCATCGCCGGCACCGCGCCGCGGCCGAGCCGCTCTTCGGGCACGAAGCCGAAGCCGAGCGCGCGCCGCCCGCCCGCGCCGAAGCGCGCGGCCGGTTTGCCGCAGATCGTGATCGCGTCGGCCGGCAGGCTGCGTTTTTCAGCGCGCTTCTCTCCGGACAACGCCGCGAGCAGTTCCGCCTGCCCGTTGCCCGACACACCGGCAATGCCGAAGATCTCGCCCGCATGCACGCTGAACGACACGTCGCGCAACGAGGTGCCGAACGGATCGTCGCTCGCGACCGACAACTGCCTAACGTCGAGCAGCACCGCGCCCGGCTTGTGCTCGCGCCGCGTGTAGTCCGGCAGCGAGTGGCCGACCATCAACTGCGCGAGCGATGCATGCGTCTCGTTCTTCGGCGTCACATGGCCGGTCACGCGACCGCCGCGCATCACCGTCGCGGTGTCGCACAACTCCTGGATTTCGTCGAGCTTGTGGCTGATGTAGAGGATGCTGCAGCCCTCGGCCGCGAGCCGGCGCAGCGTCGTGAAGAGCTTGCGGACCGCCTGCGGCGTCAGCACCGAGGTCGGTTCGTCCATGATCAACAGACGCGGATTCTGCAGCAGGCAGCGCACGATTTCGACACGCTGCCGCTCGCCGACGGTGAGGCTGTGGACATGCCGCTGCGGATCGATGTCGAGCCCGTAGTCGGCCGACACCTCGCGAATGCGTTTGGCCAACGTCTTCAGATCGAACGGTTCGTCGAGCGCGAGCGCGATGTTTTCGCCGACCGTCAGCGTCTCGAACAGCGAGAAGTGCTGGAACACCATGCCGACGCCGAGCTTGCGGGCGGCCGCCGGACTCGCGATGTCGACCGTCTCGCCTTCCCAACGGATCTCGCCGGCGTCGGGTCGCACGGCGCCGTAGATGATCTTCATCAGCGTGCTCTTGCCCGCGCCGTTCTCGCCGAGCACCGCGTGGATTTCGCCGGGCGCGACGACGAGCGTGACGTCGTCGTTGGCGCGCACGGCCGGGTACTGCTTCGTGATGCCCGTCAGCGCGAGCCGAGGCACCGCCTGGCCGGTGAGTTGCGCGCCGTCGCTAAGTGGAGTGTCGCTCATGAGATTCCGTAGTGCGTTCGTGACGCTGCTTGCCGCCTGCTTGCCGCCGGATTGCCGCCGGATTGCGGACTATCGGTCCGCCCCGCCGGCGGGCGATCCGTCACCACAACCGGATGACAATACCTAATTCGCCCCACTCAGTCGAGTTGACAAAATTCCCGCAAACCCCCGCCGCTACAAGCTCTGCGGGTATGTCGCCCTTGACGCCGTTTTTCGTCCATATTAAAACGCATATACCCCCACGTTCGTTCGATCAGCCTGCACATATATTCGGAGAATCCATGAGCCAGCAACGCGAGGCGATCGACACGTACCTGCTGCGCGTGTTGCACACGCTACTGATGGAGCGCAGCGTCACCCGCGCCGCCGTCAAACTGAACCAGTCCCAACCCGCCATCAGCGCGGCGCTGCGCCGTCTGCGCGACATCACCGGCGACCCGCTGCTGGTGCGCGGCAAGTCCGGCATGGTGCCGACCGAGTACGGTCTGCGCCTGCTCGAACCGGTGCAGAACGCGCTGCGCGAAATCGAGCGCATCAAGTTCCAGCAGCACAACTTCGATCCGGCCACGTCGATCCGCTGCTACCGGATCGGCTGTCCCGACTACCTGAACGTGCTGTTCGTGCCGACGGTCGTAGAACGTTTCCGCAAGGCCGCACCGAACGCGACGCTCGAATTCCATTCGCTCGGCCCCGCGTTCGACTACGAACTCGCGCTCGAGGACGGCAAGCTCGACATCGTGGTCGGCAACTGGCCGGAGCCGCCCGAGCAGTTGCATCTGTCGAACCTGTTCGTCGATCAGATCGTGTGCCTGATGAGCAACACGCATCCGTTCGCCAAACGCGGCGGCCTCACGCTCGACCAGTACCTGAACGCGCCACATCTCGCGCCGACGCCGTATTCGGTCGGCCAGCGCGGCGCGATCGACGTGCATCTCGCGCGCGAGCGGCTCAAGCGCCATGTGGTCGTCACGTTGCCCTACTTCAATCTCGCGCCGTACGTGCTGATCAAATCCGATCTGATCTTCACGACGACGCGCCTCTTTGCCGACTACTACGCGAAGTTCCTGCCGCTGACCGTGGTGGCCGCGCCACTCGACTTTCCGCCGATGCAGTACTACCAGCTGTGGCACGAGCGCGTGCATTACTCCGACGAAGTGCGCTGGCTGCGCGGCGTGGTTGGCGAGGCGACCCGGACGTTGATCGACAAGCCCTGACGCCGCATGCGGCGCCGATCGCCCTGGCGCCGCCGCTCACGGATCAGCGACTCGCGGCTTGCGCGCGGCGCGGCGCGAGTGCCGCCCGTTCCGCTCGAGCTCAAGCGGCCGCCTCGTAAAGCTGCCGCGCGAGCGCGTTATGCCGCTCGATCACCGGCCCGAGTTCGAGCGTCGCCAACTGCCCATTGTTCACCACCACCTTGCCGTCGATCACGCTATGGCTGACCTGCGACGGCGCGCAGAATACCAGAGCCGCCACCGGATCGTGCAGCGCGCCGGCAAAATGCGGCTCACGCAGATCGAACGCGACGAAATCCGCGGCCATGCCGGGCGCGAGCGCGCCGATGTCGTCGCGATTGAGCACGCGCGCACCACCCAGGGTCGCGATTTCGAGCGCCTCGCGCGCGGTCATCGCATCGGGCCCAAAACCGACGCGCTGCAGCAACAGCGCCTGGCGCACTTCGGCGACCATCTGCGCACCGTCGTTCGACGCCGAGCCGTCGACGCCGAGCCCGACCGGCACGCCCGCGAGCCGCATGCGCTTGACCGGCGCGATGCCCGACGCGAGCCGCATGTTCGAGCACGGACAGTGCGCGACGCCGGTGCCGGTGCGCGCGAACAGCGCGATGCCCGCGTCGTCGAGTTGCACGCAGTGCGCATGCCATACGTCATGGCCGACCCAGCCGAGATCGTGCGCATACTCGGCCGGCGTCATGCCGAACTTCTCGCGGCTGTACTCGACGTCGTTGAGGTTCTCCGCCAGATGCGTATGCAGCGACACGCCGTACTGGCGCGCGAGCGCCGCCGATTCGCGCATCAGGTCGCGGCTCACCGAAAACGGCGAGCACGGCGCCACGACGACGCGCAGCATGGAGTAGCGCCCATCGTCGTGATACGTCTCGATCAGACGCTGCGTGTCCTTCATGATGTCCGCTTCGCGCTCGACCACCGAATCGGGCGGCAGGCCGCCGTCCTTGCGTCCCACGCTCATGCTGCCGCGCGCCGCATGAAAGCGCATGCCGATTCGGCGCGCGGCCGCGATGCTGTCGTCGAGACGGCTGCCGTTCGGATAGATATACAAATGGTCGCTCGACGTCGTGCAGCCCGACAGCAGCAACTCGGCCATCGCGGTCAGCGTCGATACTTCGATCATGTCAGGCGTGAGGTTCGCCCACACCTTGTACAGGTTCGTGAGCCAGCCGAACAGCTCGGCGTTCTGCGCGGCGGGAATCGCGCGCGTGAGGCTCTGGTACATGTGGTGATGCGTGTTGACGAGGCCCGGAATCACGAGATGGCCGTGCAGGTCGAGTACCTGGTCGGCCGTTTGCGGCAGTTGCGCGGTCGGTCCGACCGCGACGATCCGGTTGTCCTCGATATACAGCCCGGCGTCGCGCAGTTCGCGCCGCTCGTCATCCATCGTGACCAGCACGTCCGCGTGCTTCACGAGCATCGTTTTACCGGGTTGTTTCAGTGCTTCATTCATCGTCATTCGTCTGTCCGCCTGATTGCCTGCATGCAAAGCCGTTCGAACACGATTGGCCCAGTTACCCAGCGTGAGTCGCCGTCTTCGGGGTTGTCCGTGCCAAAGGCCTGCCTTTGCACGGGTGTGTCGCGCCGCACAGCGCTTACCTTCGGTAGCCAAAATCCCGCTGACAACCCGCGCGGTTGCGATACCCAACTTCACACCGCCAATATAGTGGTGCATTTTTGGCGCCGGTACGATCGGCCGATGAGCCGGCGCGGCTTTCGTCTGGCTGTCCATCATGCGCGAACTATTATCTTTCCTATCGCTCGCGCTCGGGACAGAGCATCCTTTCTACAATGGCTGCCACGGCGCTCGCTTCGATTCGCCGACGGGTATGTAGCCACTGACGTGGAGCCTCGATCCGCCGCAAACGTAATGGATCGGGCCGCCGCCGACACCTCGCATTCACACAAGGACAATTGCGAATGGGCAAGCTCACTACCCACGTGCTCGACACCGCGAACGGCCGTCCCGGCGCAGGCATCAAGGTCGAACTGTTCGCGCTCGCGGGCGACTCGCGCCGCGCGCTCAAAACCACTGTCACCAATCACGACGGCCGCTGCGACGAGCCGCTGCTCGAAGGCGACGCGCTCGTCGCGGGCGAGTACGAACTCGTGTTCGGCGCGGGCGACTACTTCGCGTCGCTCGGCACGAAGGTGCCGGAACCACGCTTCGTCGATCGCGTCGTGCTGCGCTTCGGCGTCGCCGATGCCGACGCGCACTATCACGTGCCGCTGCTGGTATCGCCGTTTTCGTACAGCACGTATCGGGGCAGCTAGCCCTGCTGGATGCGAGCCGCGTCCGAACCGGCACGAACAGACCCGGACAGGCACAACGCCCCGCGATACCCATAACAACCCGCGCTGCGTCTTCTATCCGCAGTCGGCGCGATGACCGACGACGTCGAACGTCATCGCGCACGCAACGAATCAGAAGTGGAGGAGTTTCATGGAAGGCTTTATCACCGACTGGTTGAACCTCGCGATTCGCTGGTTCCACGTCATCGCCGCCATTGCATGGATCGGCGAATCGTTTTATTTCGTCGCGCTCGACAACAGCCTGAAGCCGCCGACCGATCCGAACCAGCGCCGTCGCGGCGTGTTCGGCGAGCTGTGGCACGTGCACGGCGGCGGCTTCTACAACATGCAGAAGTACACGGTCGCGCCGCCCGAAATGCCCGAAGACCTGCACTGGTCGAAATGGCCGTCGTACACGACGTGGCTGTCGGGCTTCGGTCTCTTTACCGTGCTGTATCTGTTCTCGCCGAGCACCTACCTGATCGACAGGAACGTGCTCGACATGGGGCCGGTGGTCGCCGTCGCCTCGGCGATCGGCTTCCTCGCGGCCGGCTGGATCGTCTACGACTCGCTGTGCCGCATTCTCGGCACACGCGACAAACTTCTCGGCATCTGCGTCGGCGTTTATGTGCTGATCGCGGCGTATCTCGCCTGCCATATCTTCGCGGGCCGCGCAGCGTATCTGATCATGGGCGCGATGCTCGCGACGATCATGTCGGCCAACGTGTTCTTCGTGATCATTCCGGGCCAGCGCAAGATGGTCGACGCGATGCTGAAGGGCGACACGCCGAACCCGATCTACGGTAAGCGCGGCAAGCAGCGCTCGGTGCACAACACGTATTTCACGCTGCCGGTCGTGTTCGCGATGCTGTCGAACCACTACGCGATGACCTACACGCATCCGTACAACTGGGCGGTGCTCGTCGTCATCATGCTGGCCGGCGCGCTGATCCGTCAGTTCTTCGTGATGCGCCATCGCGGCCAGGTGTTGTGGTATCTACCGATCGTCGGCGTCGCGCTGATGTGCACGGCACTCGTGTGGACCATGCCGCGTCCGGTGGTGCCGCAGGCGCAGGCCGCCAACGCGCCGACGCTGAAGGTCGCCGACATCGCGCCGGTGCTGCAGCAGCGCTGCGTGGCCTGCCACTCCGCGCATCCGACGATGATGGGCAGCGCGCCCGCCGGCGTGCTGATGGATACGCCCGACGAAATTTCGCAAAACGCGCAGCGCATTTACCAGCAGGCGGTCACGTTGAAGGCGATGCCGCTCGGCAACGTCACGCATATGACCGACGACGAGCGGATGAAGATCGCCGCGTGGTTCGAAGGCGGCGCGGCGAAGTAAGGACGTCTGTCCGGATCACGGAGCCGGTGCCGAGGCAGAGGCTGGAGTGCGAAGCGGGCTTGTCGCGAGAGCGGCAAGCCCGTTGTTGTTTGGGAAGGTGACGTGCGCGGTCAGCGAGATCGATAATCGGTAATTTGTCGCCCTTGGGCTACAAAAATCGCCAAAGATGCATAAAATGTAGCCCTAGAGACACAAATGCGAATAACCTTGTTGTGTCTATTGGGCTACAATAAATGTCAAATACGTTGAATTTGACGCCCTGAGGCTACAAATGACCAACCTCGCCGATGTCTCGGACATGCTGAAAGCCGTGCGACGGGACAGCAAACTATCGCAGGAAGAACTTGGGCGCCGCGCGGGCGTGGCCCGCACGACCGTCGCGCGGATGGAAACGCTCGCCAGGAACGATATGAGCGTGTCCGTGCTCGTGCGCCTGCTCGAGGCTGCCGGTTACGACCTCAAGTTCGTCGCGCATGGACATGGCCGCACGCTGGAAGACATCCTCGCTGAACAGCGCAGCCCGGACGCGCAGCCATGAAGCTCGACGTTCAGGTGCTAGGCAAGAACGTTGCCACGCTGTTTCGCGAGCGCGACGACTATGTCCTCAAATATCACGGTGATGCGAGCGCGGCCGACTTCGTCAGCCTGACGATGCCCGTGCGCGAAGAGCCTTGGCGCTGGCCACGCGACCTGCATCCGTTTTTCCGGCAGAACCTGCCCGAAGGCTATCTGCTGAATCTGATCCGCGAGCAATTCGGGCCCTTGCTCGACGGAACCGACCTGTCACTGCTCGCCGTCGTGGGCTCGATGGGGATCGGCCGGGTCACCGTGACGCCCGAAGGCGTGGCGCCGGGCACCGAACTCCAGGCGCTCGACGTCCAACACATCCTGCATGGCGACAACACCGCCGACCATTTCGCGCAACTCGTACGTGAATACGCGCGAGCGGCCATTTCGGGCGTCGTGCCGAAGTTCATCGCACCGGAGGCGCAGTCTGCCGCATCGACACCGGTGCAGCTCGGTAAGCCGACGATTCGAACGAGCCGTCACATCGTCAAAGGTTCGGACGACAACACGCCCTTTCTCGGTTTCAACGAGTTCCATTCGATGCGGGTGCTGGAGCGGCTGGGGGTGGCGCACGTCGCGCGCACGCGGATGTCGGACGATGGCAGGGCGCTCGTCGTCGAGCGCTTCGATGTCGACGCGCAGGGACTGCCGGCGTATGGCGTCGAAGACTTGTGCGGTCTGCTCGGCTTGCCGCCGCACGAAAAATACAATTCGACGAGCGAGAAAATGCTCAACGCGGCAAGAGCGTATCTGCTCGATCGCGACACCATGCGGATGCAACTCCAGCAGCTCGGCTGGCATTTGCTGACGAACTACATCGTGCGCAATGCGGACTGCCACACCAAGAACGTCGCACTGTTCTATACCTCGGTCGACGATGTCGCGTTCACGCCCGTCTACGATGTCGTGACGACCCAGGCTTATCCGCGCTTCGCAGCCAATCCGCCCGGGCTGCCTGTTGACGGCCGCAAAACCTGGGCAGCGGGTAAAACGCTGGAACGATTTTTCAACACGCGCATGGGCATTGCCCCGCGGCAATATGCGCAGATGGTTGAAGCGCTGTGCGACTCCGCTGTCGAGGTCGGCCACGAGTTGATCGAAGCAGCGCGCAACGAACCGCAGTGGCGTGCGGTCGCCAAGCAGATGCTGCATGCATGGGACGACGGCATGACATCGCTGCGCTCGCCGAAGAAAAGCCTGCAATTCAGGGGGCTCAAGCCGGCCATCGAAGCAGCGGGATTTTCGGCGCCGGAGCCGCCCGAACGGTCAAGGGAAGTCATCGGGCATTCGCCGCTGCTTGGCAAGCGCAAGTGATCGCCATCCATGCAAAAAAGCCCACGACGTAACGCACGTCGCGGGCCTGTTCTTCGAACCACAACGCTGCCGGCGACCCGGCAGCCGCATCGCCATCAAACCGCCACCGCGCTCAGCGCATCTTCCGTGAGCCACAGCGACTCCGCCAGATCCTGCTCGTTCAGATTGAGCCCCTCGCCGCCACGATCGACGACGATAAAGTCGCTCGTCTCGCCCAATGCGATCAGCGGATGGTGCCACACGCCTTTCGCGTAGTTGACGCCCTGCCAGCCAGTGGTGACGAACGCGCGGATCTTCTTCGTGTCGAGTTCGCCCGCGGGCGCGACGACGACCAGATACGGCTTGTCGTTGAGCGGCACGAACGCCTGGCTGCCGAGCGGATGACGCTCGAGCATCTTCACTTCGAACGGCAGCGTGCGCGGCTGGCCACGAAACAGATTGACGAGCGTGCGGCCGTGCTCGTCGGTCACGTCGACCTTCGCGAGGTCGTGATAGCGGATCGTCGTGCCGAGGTTGATCGGAATCTGCTTCGCGCCTTCGAGTTCGATCACGTCGCCGAATGCGGCGAACGCCGCTTTCGTCAGCGGTTCGATGGCGAGCGTTTTCATTCGAGCGTACCCCACAGACGCAGACGCGACACGCCGCCGTCCGGATAGATGTTGAAGCGCACATGCGTAACGGGACCGAGCGCCGCGATCTCGCTCTCGAAGAAATGCTGCTTGTCCATCTGCAGTTTCTGTTCGCCGAGCAGCACCGGCCAGAACATCGCCTGCGTGACGAGCGAGCTGTCGGTCCCGCCCTTCACGTACGCGGCCTGGATCGAGCAGCGATCGGGATAATTGCCCTTGAAGTGCGCGGTGTCGACTTCGATCTTGCGGATCACGCCCGGCTGCGCGAGCGCGATGATCGCCCAGTCGTTGCCCGGCTCGCGACGACGACGCGTTTCCCAGCCGTCGCCCATATTCACGCCGCGACCCGGCATCAGCAGCGTCGAGGCCGCGCCGAAGTGCTGGTTGTTCGCGCCGACCAGATACGCGCCGTTTTCCATCGCCGCGAGATCGAACTGCTCGGTGCGGTTCGCGCCGGCCCAGTCGACCTGCGGCTGACCGTAAACACGCAGACGCGCGATGCCGCCGTCCGGATAGATGTTCACGCGCAGATGCGTGTACGCGCTCGCGTCGCCGACTTCGAGGTAGTGGTGGCTATTGCCCTGCAACGTGGTCGACGGCACGATCTCGGTCCATTGCGTCGCCGGATTCGGCTCGCCATCCGCAACGCGCGCCGCTTCCACCGACGCCGCCGGCGGGAAGTTGCCGGTGAAGTGGCTCGTGTCGAGGTCGAGTCCCTTGATCACGCCGGGCCGCGCGAGCTTGACGATGCACCAGTCGTAGCCGGTCGTGCGCTTGCGGCGCGTTTCCCAGCCGTCCATCCACTTGCCGTTGTCGTCGTACTTGCCCGGAATGAAGACGGCCGGTTCCGGATTCAGCATGCGGTCCTTCGGCGCGAAGAATTCGTCGCTGGCCTCGAGCGCCTGCGCGCCCAGACGCGGGTCCGCCAGGTTCACGTAACGGCGCGTGAATTCCGGTGCGTTGGGGTCGAGAATCGGAAGTGCCATCTTTGTCGTCCTTGAGATCGATTGGTGCGGGAAAAACGTTACGGCTCGCTGCGTGACGCAGTGCGCGTCACGCGCCGATCAGGTCGTCGAGCCGCAAACGTGCAATGCGATAGATCTGATCGAGGCTCGCGCGCAGTTCGTCGGCGCGGCTGTTGTTCACGCGCGATTCGAAGTTCGCGATGATGCCGTGGCGGTCGTAGCCGCGTACCGCGAGAACGAACGGAAAACCGAATTTCTCGCGATACGCTTGATTGAGCGCATGCAGCTTGTCGAACTCTTCCTGCGTGCATTGCGCGAGACCCGCGCCGCTTTGCTCGCGCGTCGACTCGGCGGTCAGCTCGCCGCGCACCGCGGCCTTGCCGGCCAGTTCCGGGTGCGCGTTGATCAGCGCGAGCTGCTTGTCCTCGCCAGACGTTTCGACGATCTGCGACATCCTGCGATGCAGCTCGTCGATGCTCGCGAACGGCCGCTCCCGCGCCGCAATCTCCGCGACCCACGGCGAGTGCTCGAAGATGCCCGACAGCGCCGCGACGAACGCGTCGGTCGAGATCCTGTTGAGTTGGTCCAGGGTGTATTGCATCGCCTTCATGCCGCGGCCTCGCGGCTGTCTTGCTGGTAAGGATGAGTTTCGTGCCAGTGTCGCGCGATATCGACGCGCCGCGACACCCACACGCGATCGTGCTGTTCGATGTGATCGAGAAAGCGCTGCAGCGCCCGAAAACGCCCCGGCCGCCCGAGCAGCCGGCAGTGCATGCCGATCGACAGCATCTTCGGCACTTCGTCGCCCTCTTCGTACAGCACGTCGAATGCGTCGCGCAGGTAGGTGAAGAAGTGGTCCGCGGTGTTGAAGCCTTGCGGGGTGGCGAAGCGCATGTCGTTGGTGTCGAGCGTGTACGGCACGATCAGTTGCGGCACGGTCTTGCCGCCCGCCACCTCGACGTCCATCCAGAACGGCAGGTCGTCGCCGTAGTAATCGGAGTCGTACAGGAAGCCGCCATATTCGGCGACCAGCCGATGGGTATTCGGACTGTCGCGGCCGGTGTACCAGCCGAGCGGCCGCACGCCGGTCACGCGCTCGATCGCCTCCATGCCGAGGCGCATGTGCTGCGCTTCCTGCTCCGGCGACATGTCCTGATAGTGAATCCAGCGATAGCCGTGGCACGCGATCTCATGTCCCAGTTCGACGAACGCCCGCGCAACTTCTGGATGCCGTTCGATCGCCATGCCGACGCCGAACACCGTCAGCGGCAGGTCGCGCCTTTCGAATTCGCGCAAGATGCGCCACACGCCCGCGCGCGAGCCGTATTCGTAGATCGACTCCATGCTCATGTGCCGCGCCGGATACGCCGCCGCGCCCACGATCTCCGACAGGAACTGCTCGGAACCGGGATCGCCGTGCAGCACGCAGTTTTCGCCGCCCTCTTCGTAATTGAGGACGAATTGCACCGCAACGCGCGCTCGCCCCGGCCAGTTCGGATGCACCGGGTGGCGGCCGTAGCCGATCAGATCGCGTGGGTAGTTCGGGTCGAGTGGCATGGTTTGACGGATGCGTAGTGACGGGACCAGGAATGCGCGTGAACGCGGTTCGAAACCCCTCGGCAACGATGCGGGGTTCACACGTGTAGCCACGCAACAGGCGGCTTCAGCGGCTGCGGAAACCGCAGCGCCGAGTTGACCCAGTGTAGCGAAAACACCCCGGTGCGCCCATACAGCCGGGCAGATAGTGCGTGTTACAGCGAGTGTATGTGCGAGTCCGCCGACTCGGCGTTTACCCGCAGCGGACCGGGGCTGAACGACGCGAGCGCGCCGTCGTAGCGCTTCGCGAGCGGCCGCGCGTAGTCGCCGCGCTTGGCCGTCGCGAGACGCAGCGTCACCAGCGCCTCGGTCCATTTGACGGCCGCCGTCACGCCTTCGATCACCGGCGCGCCGAGCGCATCCTCGATCTCCGCGCACAGTTCGGCCATCCCCGCGCAGCCGAGCACGATCGCGTCCGAGCCGTCCTCGGCGAGCGCGCGCCGGCACTCGTCGAGGATGATGCGGCGCGCCGCCGAGCCCGGCTTGTCGAGATCGAGCACGGCGACGTCGGTCGCACGCACGTTGCGGCAGAAGCGCTTCATGCCGTAGCGCTCGGCCAGATGCCAGGCCATGCCGCAGGTGCGCGCGAGCGTCGTCACGACCGAAAAGCCCGGCGCGAGCACGCTCGCCGCGTGCATCGCCGCCTCGGCGATGCCGATCACCGGGCCGCGCGCCAACTCGCGGGCCGCATAGAGACCGGGGTCGCCGAAGCACGCGATCACGTAGCCGTCGCAGCCGTCCAGTTCGCCGGCCGCGACTTCGGCGAGCAGACCGGGCGTGGCGAGCGCTTCGTCGTAATAGCCCTCGATCGACGGCGGCCCCATCGTCGGATTGACGGCGATCACTTCGGTGCCGGGCGCGGCGACGTCGCGCGCGCAGCGCCCCATCGCCTCGGTCATGCGGCGCGTCGTGTTCGGATTGATCAGTTTGATACGCATGGCGACTCCTGTTCGACTCGTTATTGCAGCGGCGAAAGCCCGTGAAACTCAGCGTGCGAGCATCCGGTAAAACAGCGCGCCGAGTCCCGCGCCGATGAACCACGAGAAATTCGCGCAGCCGTCCAGCCCCGGCACCATCACGCAGATCACCGCGATCAGCGCGGCCGGCAGCAACGCGGCCACCGCGCGATAGTTGACGCCGTTGCGATACCAGTACGAGCCGCTCGGCGCGACCGTGTACAGATCGTCGAGCACGATCTTCTGACGCTTGACGAGGTAGAAGTCGACGATCAGGACGCCGTACAAAGGCCCGATGAAGCTGCCGAGCACGTCGAGCGTGTAGTGGATCACGGCCGGATTGTTGAACAGGTTCCACGGCGTGATGAACACCGACGCGACCGCCGCGAGCATGCCGCCCGCGCGCCAGCTGATCAGACGCGGTGCAACGTTCGAGAAGTCGAAGGCCGGCGACACGAAGTTCGCGACGATGTTGATGCCGATCGTCGCGATCGTGAAGGTCAGCGCGCCGAGAATCACGGCCATCGGATAGTCGATGCGGCCCACCGTCTCGACCGGGTCCGTGATCAGTTCGCCGAACACCGGCAGCGTGGCCGCGGTCGTGATCACCGTGACGAGCGAGAACGCGAGGAAGTTGACCGGCAGGCCCCAGAAGTTGCCGCGCTTGACGCTGCGAAAGCTCCTGCCGTAGCGCGAGAAGTCACCGAAATTCAGCATCGGTCCGGAGAAGTACGACACCACCAGCGAGATCGCCGTGATCATCACCGGTACCACTTCCATGCCGTGATATTTGACGCCGCCGAGGTTGATGCCGATGTTGCGCCAACCCGCGCGATACACCATGTAGCCGGCGAGAATGAACATCACGACGTAGACGGCTGGCCCGGCGAAGTCGATGAACTTCTTGATGGTCTCCATGCCGTGCCAGAACACCAGCGCCTGCAGTACCCACAGCAGCATGAAGCCCGCCCAGCCGAGCGTCGACAGACCGAGCAGGCCATGCCGATGCACGTCCGCGTACGGCAGCAGTTGCGGCATGAACTTCAGCACGACGATCACGAGCGCGCTCGACGCGAGATAGGTCTGGATGCCGTACCACGCGACCGCGATCAGGCCGCGGATCACTGCGGGGACATTCGCGCCGAGCACGCCGAAGGTCGCGCGGCACGCGACCGGATACGGCACGCCGTTCAGCTGGCTCGGCTTTGCGATCAGGTTGCACAGCACGTTCACGAGCGTGATGCCGATCAGCAGCGACACCAGCACCTGCCAGCTCGTCAGGCCGAGCGCGAACAGACTCCCCGCGAATACATAGCCACCCACGCTATGCACGTCCGACATCCAGAACGCGAAGATGTTGTACGCGCTCCAGTTCTGCGCGCGCAGCGGCGCGAGGTCCTCGTTGTAGAGCCGCTCGCTGTAGCCGGCCGGCATCGACGGATCGGTTTGAGCCGTGCCGTCCGGATAGTTGGAGATGGGGTGACTGCCTGGCGCTGCACTGAACTGAGCCATGATTCCTCCTTTGGATAGGGACCGTCGAAAGAGCATCGACGGACATTGCATCGGCCATGCCAGTTGCTCGCTTCTCGTCCCGCGTGGGCCGAAGAAGTCGGCGTCGTGGTCCCGGACCGTGCCGCGCGTGTCTCCGTACTGACGTACTTGTGGTTGTCGCATCGCCAGCCGCCGCGGCTTTCCGGCGATGCGTCGCTACCCGAGCTCCGTCGTCTCGCGACGGACGTGCGTGTTCAGGCCGGCGGCGCTCACGCGAGGCCGCCTGGCCGTGCATCTATCGGTTCAGTTCAATTCAGTGCGGCGCGCACCACGAACGGGCGCTCGCCTGCTGCTTGCCTCAGCCTGGGGTGGAGTCGGCTTCGGCTGTCTAGGTGGATGCTTCTTTCGACGCAAGCGCGCCGAATACTTCATGCAGATCCGCTGCCCCGCGCGCGGGGCGATCCAGCATCTTCAACTCGACGCTTTGCAGATGGCGCGACATCAGCGCGGCCGCCTGCTTCACATCGCCGGCGTCGAGCGCGGCGAGAATCGCTTCGTGGTCCTCGAACGAGCACGGGCTGCGTCCGAGCGATTCGTACAGCGCGGAAATCAGCGTGGAACGCGCGACCAGCCCGTTCAGGCAATCGCACAACACTGAGTTGCCGGTCAGGTTCGCGAGCTCCGTATGAAACTCGCCCGACAAGCGGATCCATGCCGGAAAATCCCGCGTTTCGAATGCCTTGCGTTCCCGGCCGATCATGCCGCTGATGTGCTTCAGACGCCGCATGCCGTGTCCGGTACAGATCTTTTCGACGACGGCCAGCTCGATGATGCGGCGCATTTCGAACACCTCGTGCACCTCCTGCAACGACGGACTCGCAACGAACGCGCCACGATTCGGCTCGAGATCGACGAGGCGCTCACTCGCCAGCTGCGACAGCGCCTGGCGGATGGGGCCGCGCTTCACACCGAATACTTCGCATAGCTGAGCTTCGGTGAGCTTCGCGCCGGGTGCCAGCCGGTGCTCGAGGATCGCCGCGCGGATGCGCTCGGCGATTGCTTCGGGCTTCGAACTGTTCGCGACGGATTCGGTGTCGAACATGATTGGCGTCTCGGTATGTTGGTCATCATAGGACGGACACAAATATTGTCAACAATTTTTGCGTCGATTTTCGACAGTTTTTGTGCTGCGTTGCGTCAGCGGAAGGCTTTGAGCCAAGCTGCGCGGCTGTCTGGCGGGAATCTTACCCGGTTTTGACGACGCTAAGACGAGTACTGGCAGCCAGTTTTTGTCAACAAAAACTGCAAACATTGGCGATGGGTGTGGGAGGTGGTGAGTGTGGAAATACTGACAGTTAGTTGCGTTACTGACGCAATAAAAAGCGGGCGATCCGCCCGCCGCCGCCCCGCCCACGACGGCTTCAGCCAATGCTCGGATAGCCCGACGCCGTCAGCCTGAAGCCATGCGCATTGGCGACCAGATGCGCGGCCGCGCCGACCGGCAGCGTCACCATGTTATGAACGTGCCCGAACTGCAGCCCCGTCACGACAGGAATGCCGATCAGCGAGCGCACTTGCTCGACCATCGCGTGCAGGTCGTAGCCGTTGTCGTAGTCGTACGGCTTGCCGCCCGAGAAATCACCGAGCACGAGCGCCTTCTGCTGCGCGAGGATGCCGGCCAGATGCAGTTGATAGATCATCCGCTCGATGCGGAACGGCTGCTCGTTGACGTCCTCGACGAACAGGATGCCGCCCTGCACCGGCGGCATGTACGGCGTGCCGACAAGCGACGCCACCACCGCCAGATTGCCGCCCCACAGCGTGCCCGTTACGTCGACGCTCTGCGCTTGCGGCGTGTCGCTCGCGACCGTGATGGTCGGCTGCGTCAACGCCGACCAGAAATGCCGCATCGTGAATTCGCTGAGCTGCTCGGCGCCGAAATCACTCATCAGCATCGGGCCGCCGAAGGTCTTCAAGCCGGCGCGCGCGAGCAGCGCCAGTTGGATCGCGGTGAAGTCGCTGTGACCGACCAGCGCTATCGGCTGATCGGCGAGCCGCCGCTGCAGCCCCTCATAGTCGAGACCGTGCAGAATCCGCACCGCGCCGTAGCCGCCGCGCACGGCCAACACGACATCGGGCAGCTCACGCGATGGATCGGCGAGCCGGTTCAGATCGGCCGCGCGCTCGCCGTCGGTGCCGGCGAAGCGCTGGTAGCGGCGCTTCGCGGCCTCCTCGCCGTCGACTCGATGCCCCTGCGCACGCAGCCGATGCAGCGCGCGATGCAGCACCTCCGTATCATGCGGATAGCCGGATGGCGCAATCAGTTCGATGGTGCGAGATGCGGTCATGGCGAGACCCGTTGGGCGTTGTCGTTTTAGAGCGGCGTGGTTGGGGGCGGTTCGCTGCTGGAGGGTGTGGCGGTGTCAACGGCCGCTTCGGCCGCTTCAGCCGTTTCGCCGCGCGCCGCCGCGCGGGCTGCGCGACTCGTCCGACGCCGCTCGGCAAAAAACGACCTGAGCGCGGCACCGCATTCGGCTTCGAGGACACCGCCGCTGACCGTCGTGTGATGGTTCAGCTGAGGATTCGCGAACGCATCGACCACGCTGCCGCACGCGCCCGTTTTTGGATCGCGCGCGCCGAACACGACACGGGCGATGCGCGCGTGCATGATCGCGCCGGCGCACATCAGGCAAGGCTCGAGCGTCACATAGAGTTCGCAACCCGGCAGACGATAGTTTTGGAGCGACTGCGCGGCTGCGCGCAGCGCGACCATTTCGGCGTGCGCGGACGGGTCATGCGCGCCGATCGGATGATTGAAGCCCGTGGCGATGACTTCGTCGCCGCGCACGAGCACCGCGCCGACCGGTACTTCGCCGGCTGCGCGCGCTTCTTCGGCGGCGGCCTGAGCAAGCGCCATGAAGCGCAGGTCGCGTTCGGAGATGATGGGAGCGTCGGAATTTCCGGGAGGGATGGCGGCAGCGGCCATCGGGTGATCAGCCGCCGGTGCGAAGACCGCGCCGATGCAAGCGCCAACGGATTTCTCACCGGCCTCGGCTTGCGCAGAAGAGCCGATCGAGGCGGCACACGGGAGCGGCTCGTTCACTGCGAACCCGCGGCGGTTACATCGACATTGCCCACGCGCTCAGAGAGACGCTCCGCGATGCGGCGGCAATATTCGCGCGGCAGGACCATCGGGCCGCCGCGCAGCGATTCGAGCGCCATATCGAGCGCGAGCATGCGCGCCTGGAGACGGCAACGGGTCGGCTGATCGCTCACGGCATTCAGCTCCGTTTGCAGATCGCGCAACGCGCGAAGCTGCTCGACGGCGGGCGGCACGAAGCCCGCATTTTTCAGAATCCGGTTGGCGACGCGCACCTCTTCCGGCACCAACGCATCGTCGTCGAGGGCCAGCGGCGCGCCCGCTCCCGGCAAGTCGTCGAACTCTCCGCGCGCGGCGGCGGCGGCAATACGCTGTTCGACAAGCGCATCAAGCAATTTCATCTGCAATCCACAACGTTGCGGCCCGAGCATTCTATCAGGGAGCGCACGGGCGCTCCGTGCTCACTTGACGGCATAAAGGCGCCGATTTGCCGGCAACCCGGCATTTGACGGTGCTTCAGCGTGGACTTAGAGTAAGTCATCAAGTCGCACAACGCGCGCGGCGCTTAACCCGCGCGGCACGCAGAGGTTCCCTCTCGTCGAATTTGACGCCGCCATGCCATTCAAACCGATCGGCCGTCCCAGTGCTCTTCCCGTCGCGGAACCGCATCCGATCTGCGCCGCGCAGCCAGTGCGAGGGGGCCAGCAAGCGTCTCGGCGGATCGGCGTGCGTAGCGCGCTGGCGGCGATTACCGCGGCCGCACTGCTTTCCGGCTGCGGCGTTTTTTGCGGTGGCGCCGCGGCGAGCGGCGGCGCCTATGCCGGGGGCTGCGGGACGAGCGTGCGGTTCTAGCCGGCGCCTCGCGAAACAGCCGCGAATTCGTTACCGAGGTGGCCTACGCCCCTCCCTCAGCTCGGCCCCACCAACGGCCAACGTGCGAGGACGATATGTCTGGTCCGTCCCAGCAGGCTGTGCATCAGCGCAAACTCGCGCACATTCCAGCACGCCGCCTCGGCCGTATGGCGCTCGATCCACTGCATCCCGTACGCCAGCGTCACGTGCGGCGTAAAACGTGCGTCGGGCTCGATGCCGTCGTCGCGCAAGCCCGCTTCGAGCGCATCGTGAAGCGCTTGCAGTCCGTGCACACCGTGCTCGCCCACCAGCACCGCCGGCCCGAGCCGCGGCCTTTTCGCGAAGCTGGCGACCGCGTCGAATTCGACCGTAAATGGCGCCATGCTGACCGCCGCGGCCGCCCGTTTCGCCGCCTCGACCACATTCGCCGGCAAGCCGCCCGCGAAATTGCCGAGATGCCTGAGCGTGACGTGCAAGCGGTTCGCCGCGAGCGGTTTGCCGCGCACGCCGCTGCGCACGCGTGCCTCCACACAAAGCTGCTGCGCGAACTTCGCGATACCGGCCGCGGTATTGGCATCGGGATAGACCGCGAAAAAGAGCCCGTCGGTGGGCGGGGACGGCGCCTCGAGCCCGGGCAACCACAGTTGTTCAGGCATCGCGCCTCGTTCCTTCGCTGATTCTTTCCGTCGATCCGCACACCGCCGCACAAGCGGCCCATTGCAGTCATGATACTGTATATTCATACAGTATGACAGGCCGTGTGCCACTGCGACGCGCTACAGATCGGCCGGCTTGCCGATGCGTTTGTACCAAAGCTCGATAAACGACTCGGCCGCCGGCGACAGCGAATGCTCGGCGCGTCGGATCAGATTCACGTCGCGTGTGACGAGCGGCGCTTCGAGCCTGCGCGCGACCAGATCGCGATGTGGAAACGACCCGAGCAGAATGCCCGGAAAAATCGCGATGCCGAGACCGGCCTGCACCATCGAAAGCCCGGTCGTCATATAGGACACTTCGTACTCGACCGCCTTGCGCATGCCGAGCGTGAACAACGTTTCGTCGATCAACTTGCGGATGCCGCTCGTCGACTTGATGCCGAGCCACGGATACTGCAGCGCATCCTTCCAGCTCACACGCCGCTTTTTCGCGAGTGCCGAATCCTTGCGGCAGATCGCGCACAAGTTGTCGCGCGCGAGGCATTGCAGCGTGATGCCCTCGGGGCGCTCGCTGATCGTGCCGATGCCGAACTCGACGTCGCCCGTCAGCGTCGACGCGGTCAGGCGATCGGGCGCGGCGTCGTCGACCGAGACCTCGATATTCGGGTACAGCGCGCGATATTCGGCGAGCAGTTTCGGCACGATCGCCGCCGCGATCGACGGCGTCGCCGCGAAGCGCAGCCGACCGCGCTCGCGCCCGGCCAGCTCCTTCACGCTCGACTGGATCGACTCGAGATCACGCAGCATCCGCTCGACGGTCGGCAGGATTTCATGCGCGGCCGCGGTCGGCCGCAACGAGCGCGACGTGCGGTCGAACAGCCGCAGGCCGAGCGCCTCCTCCATTTGCCGGATCAATACGCTGACCGCGGGCTGGGTGATGAACATCTCGTCGGCCGCGCGCGTCAGCACGCCGAAACGGCAGACGAGCGCGAATGCGCGCAACTGTTTGATGGTTGGGGTCATGGAAGCGCAATCATAAAGTTACTTTATGGGACCATTGATTTTGTTCGATTGTTTTCATTCGGACGGTACCCTACATTGCTCTCCTACGCAGCGCGCAGCCGTTCAAAAAACGACAGGAGACAGTCGTGACAGCAATCGATTCGCGCAAACGCTTGATCGGCGCAATGGCGTCGACGCTCGGCAATGTGCTCGAGTGGTACGACTTCGTCGTGTTCGGGTTTCTGTCGATCATCATCGCGAAGCAGTTCTTCCCCAGCCACAGCGAGTACGCCGCGCTGATGCTCACCACGGCGACGTTCGGCGCGGGCTTCGTCGTGCGGCCGCTCGGCGGGATTCTGCTGGGCATGTACGCGGACCGCAAAGGCCGCAAGGCAGGGCTCACGCTCGTCATCGCGATGATGACGGTGGCCGCCGCGATGATCGCGCTCACCCCCGGCTTCCAGCAGATCGGCCTGATCGCGCCGGCGATCGTGCTGTGCGCGCGTCTGTTGCAGGGCATTTCGGCCGGCGGCGAATTCGGCACCGCGACCGCGATGTTGATCGAATATGCACCGACAGCGCGCCGCAATCTGTATGGCAGCTGGCAGATGTTCGCGCAGGCCCTGGGCGCGTTGCTCGCGGTCGCGATGGGCAGCGCGCTCACGCATCTGTTCACGCATGAGGCGCTCGAGTCGTGGGCATGGCGCATTCCGTTCCTGCTTGGTCTGCTGATCGGCCCGGTCGGCTTCTATATCCGCCGCAACCTGCCCGAAACCGAGGCGTTCCAGAAGCTCGGCGCGCGTGTGAAGGTGCCGTTCTCGCGCGTCGTGATGCACTATCCGCGCGAGTTGTTCGTCGCGACCGCGCTGTCGGCCGCGCTCAACGTGATGGCCTACGTGATCATCACGTATCTGCCGATTTACGCGGTGCAGAACCTTCATATGCCGGTGACGCTGCCGTTTTCCGTGCTGCTCGCGAGCGTGCTGCTGCGCGTGGTGACGATTCCTCTATTCGGTCATCTCGCGGATCGCATCGGCGGCGAACGGATGATTCGCGTCGCGCTCGCGCTGTTTCTCGTCGTGCTGTACCCCGCTTACTACTGGATCGTCAACGCGCCGTCGTTCGCGTCGATCATGTCCGTCGAACTCGGCTTCGCGCTGCTGATCAGCGCGTCGAACGCGCCGATTCCGACCGCGCTCGCCGGCCTGTTCCCGACCGAAGTCCGCTCGACCGGCCTCGCGATCTCGTACAACATCGGCGCGGCCGTTTTCGGCGGCTTCTCGCCGATGGTGCTGACGTGGCTGCTGCACGTGACTGGCAACAACATGATGCCGGCGCATTTCTGTGCGCTGTTCTTCGCGCTCGGCCTGATCGGCGCGTTCATGCTGAAACGCCGCGCCGCGCCGGTGAACGAGTTCGCCACCCAGTAGCCCGCTCATCCCCGTTTTCCTCTTACCCGCACTTTCTCCGGGAGATCCCGCATGCCTGTCATTGACGTTCATACGCACATCTTCACGCACAAATGGCTCGAACTGCTGCGGCAGCGCGGCGGTGCGTACAACATTCAGACGCGCCCCGACGGTCAGCAGGAAGTGTTTCGCGGCAACACGCCGGTCGTGATTCCGCAACAAGGCCACTTCGATTTCGACATGCGGATCCGCCAGATGGATGAATCGGGCATTGATATTTCGGTCGTGTCGCTGACCTGCCCGAACGTGTACTGGGGCGATCAGGCAACCAGTTGCCTCGCCGCGCGCGAATCGAACGACACGATCGCCGAAGCACAGGCCAAATATCCCGGCCGCATCCGCTGGTTCACGTCGCTGCCGTGGGAATATCCGGAAGCGGCGCTCGAAGAACTGCGCCGCACCTGCGAGAACGGCGCGAGCGGCGTGATGGTGCTCGCGAACATCGCGGGACGCAGCCTCACCGATCCGATGTTCGCGCCGATCTGGGCCGAGATCGACCGTCGCGCGTTGCCGGTGCTCGTGCATCCGACCGATCCGCCCGGCGTCGATCTGATGGACATGACGAAGTTCGATCTGAGCTGGGCGGTCGGTTTCATGTTCGACACGACGCTCGCCATCACACGGATGATCTTCGAAGGCTTCTTCGATCAGTATCCGGATCTGAAGCTCATCGCGTCACATGCGGGCGGCGCGTTGCCTTATCTGGCGGGCCGCTTCGAGAAAGGCAACGAGGTCGAGATCCCGCAACGTCGCAAGATGAAGCGCAAGCCGATCGATTATCTGCGCCATATCTACTACGACTGCATCACGTATAGCCCGGCGTCGTTCGAATTTCTCGTCTCGGTGGTCGGCGCGGATCGCGTGATGTTCGGGACCGACTGGCCGCATCAGGTGTACGACATTCGCGGCGCGTTCGCCAACACCGCGCGTCTGCCGAAGGAGCAATGCGACGCGATCCGCGGCAACAACGCGCTGCGGGTCTTCGGGTTCTGACGCGAGTCGCGGCGGCAGCTACCTGCCAGGAACCGTCAGCTGGTCGCCACCTACGCGGCGCTGCTCGACGATCTGATCGCGCGAGCGCCGCGGTAGTCGTCGCGCGCGGTGCAAGGGCGAGGTGTCGTTGCGGGAACAGAATTGCCAGCGTATTCCGGCGCATCAGGTCCTCCGATCGTGCCGGTACGTGCGGGACGTCCAATCACGCCCACTCGATCGGCAATCAGCCGGCTGGAGCCTTGTGGGAACGGCGTTTCCGCCTGGTCACGCGGGGTCGATACCGTCAGTCATACCGAAATTCTGGCTCGGCAGTTAATGGCTTCCATTGCACGGCATTGGACAATAGGCACCCGCTCCGTTTAAAAAGCCAGCAAGACCGAGCATCTGAAGCCGATTCGATACCGTCGTCGATACCGTGAGCGAACCCCTGCGCGGGCGCCCACGTACACCGCCAGAAACACCGTGAGACTCATTCCAGAGCGGAGCCTTGCAAAATTGGGATGACAGTCGGAGTAGGATACTGGCCTTTTGAGCCAAAGTTCGGCGATCTCCTCAGGGGTGCCGAACCCGTCATCTCGCACCGATGCCCCTCGACTACCCTACCCTCGATGCGCTGCGCACGCGCCATCCAGCTTGGCGCCTGTTACGCTCCGACCACGCGCCGCTCACTGTCAGCTTCCTGCACCGCGTGTTCGTCGCGCCAAACGTGCGCGTGGTGGCGGCTCCGCTTCTTGCCGAAGCACTCGAAGATGAGCTTTACGCGTTGCGCGAACAACTCGGCGATGACGCCTTCCCGAAGCCGGCGCTCGAGTATCTGAACGACTGGGCCAGCCCTGAAAAGGGATGGTTGCGCAAGTACTATCGCCAAGGATCCGATGAACCGCAGTTCGACCTGACACCCGCCACGGAGAAAGCGATCGCATGGCTCGGCACGCTGACGGAACGCAGCTTTGTCGGCACGGAATCGAGGCTCTTGACACTTTTCGAGCTGCTGCGGCAAATGGGCGAAGGCAGCGAGGCGGACCCCGAAAAGCGTCTTGCCGAGCTCCACACGCGGCGCGGCCAGATCGACGAAGAAATCGCCCGCGTGGAGGCCGGTGACGTTCGGCTGCTCGACGATGCCGCGCTCAAGGACCGCTTTCAGCAATTCATGCAGATGGCGCGCGACCTGCTCACGGATTTCCGTGAAGTCGAACAAAACTTTCGGCTGCTGGACCGACATGTGCGCGAGCGAATCGCGCTCTGGGAAGGATCGAAGGGTGCGCTCATCGAGGAAATCATGGGCGAGCGCGACGCGATCGCCGATTCGGACCAGGGCAGCAGCTTCAGGGCGTTTTGGGACTTCCTGATGTCGAGCCGCCGTCAAGAGGAACTCTCGAAACGGCTCGAGCGCGTGCTGGCGCTGCCGGCGGTCATGGAAATGAGGCCCGACGCGCGCACGCGGCGCGTCCACTATGACTGGCTGGAAGCCGGCGAGCATACGCAGCGCACGGTAGCTCAGCTCTCGCAGCAGCTTCGACGCTTCCTCGACGATCAAGCGTGGCTCGAAAACCGCCGCATCATGGACATTCTGCGCGGTATCGAAACGAAAGCGCTTGCGCTGCGCGAAGCGCCCCCACCAGGCTCCGTCATGGAGATCGAGACCGCATCCACTGACATCGAGCTGCCGATGGAACGCCCGCTTTACGCGCCGGCGCTGCGCCCTCTCATTGCCAACGTCTCAATCGAAACCGGTGAGGCGAACCTCGATGCCTCGGCACTCTACACGCAGATCGTCGTCGATCGCGCGCGCCTCGCGGGCCATATCCGCCGATGCCTGCAAGATCGGCCGCAAGTGACGCTTGCCGAACTGACCGCTTCGCAGCCTCTCGAGCATGGGCTCGCCGAGCTCGTCGCCTATTTGCAACTGAGCGCCGAAGCTGGATCATTTCGCGCGACTGTCGATGAGACCATTTCCGATACGATCGAGTGGCAGGCGAACGACGCCAACGGAACACCAATCATTAAGCGCACGACGATGCCGCGTGTGATTTTCACAAGGTAGAGATGACGGAAGAACAGCAAGCCTCGTCGCCTGGTCGAGGTGATTTGTCGACAGTTGCCATCGCGCTGCTCAAGGGCGTGGTTTATCGTGATGGAAACGAGCGCCTCTGGGCCGCACTGCTCGAATTGCAAACGCACGCGCGCGACTACGTCGCCGTGCTTGGCCTCGAGCTCGTCGTGGACGAGGCGGAAGGCTACGCCTTCGTAAAAAGCCGCGCCGCGCATGACGCTGAAGTCGATGGGGAACAGGCTAAGCTACCCCGGCTCGTTGCCCGGCGTCCACTCTCGTTCCCCGTGAGCCTGCTGCTCGCGCTGCTGCGAAAGAAGCTGGCGGAATGGGATGCTGGCGGCGGCGACACGCGGCTCGTCCTTGCGCGCGAGGACATCGTCGAGCTCGTACGCGTATTCCTTCCCGCGAGCACCAACGAGGCGCGCCTGGTCGATCAAATCGATACACACGTGAACAAGATCGTCGAGCTCGGCTTCCTACGCCGGATGAAGACCACGAGCGGACCGCCCACATTCGAGGTGCGGCGCATTCTCAAGGCGTTCGTCGATGCGCAATGGCTGCTCGATTTCGACGCGCGGCTCGCGAGCTATCGGGCGCACCACCTTCAAGATTCGACGGTTTCTGACCAACAGGAGAGTCGCGATGAATGAGCCGCGTACGCTCGGCCTCGATTTTGCCGTCGACGACGCCCTGACGGGCTTTCGCCTCGAGCGGCTCGAGGTTTTCAATTGGGGAACCTTCGACCAACGAGTCTGGGTGCTGCGGGTCGATGGCCGCAACGGCCTGCTGACAGGAGACATCGGCTCCGGCAAGTCGACGCTCGTCGACGCCATCACCACCCTCCTCGTGCCCGCGCAGCGCATCGCCTACAACAAGGCGGCAGGCGCGGACAGCAAGGAACGTACGTTACGCTCGTATGTGCTTGGCTACTACAAGTCGGAGCGCAACGAGGTCACGGGGACGGCCAAGCCCGTGAGCCTGCGCGACCATAACAGCTATTCGGTGGTTTTGGGCGTGTTTCGTAACGCCGGGTACGATGCCACAGTCACACTCGCGCAGGTGTTCTGGATGAAAGACGCACAGGCTCAACCCGCGCGATTCTTCGTCTGTGCCGAACGCGATCTCTCGATCGCCGCTGACTTCTCGCGCTTCGGCACCGACATCGCACAGCTGCGCAAAAAGCTGCGCGGGCTGGGTGCCGAAATCGAGGACACCTTTCCGAAATACAGCGCCTGGTTCCGGCGGCGCTTCGGAATCGAAAACGAGCAAGCGCTCGAGCTCTTCCATCAAACGGTATCGATGAAATCGGTGGGCAATCTCACCGACTTCGTACGCAGCCACATGCTTGAGCCGTTCGACGTTGCACCGCGCGTCGATGCACTGATCACTCACTTCGACGATCTGAATCGCGCGCACGAGGCGGTACTGAAAGCCAAGCGCCAGGTGGAACTACTGACACCGCTCGTCGACGACTGCGATCGCCACAGCGAGCAAGGACACGTTCTCGACGGCTGGCGAGCGTGCCGTGAAGCACTGAAACCCTACTTCGCCGGGCTCAAGCTCGGCCTCATCGAGCGCCGCCTCCAATTGCTCGACGAGGATCACGCGCGTGCAATGTCACGCAAGGCGCGGCACGAAGAAGCGCGCGACCAGGCGCGCCAGCGCGTGGACGATTTGCGCCGCGCCGTGGCCGAACAAGGCGGCGATCGCATCGCGCAGCTCGAGGTCGAAATCCGCCAGCACGAGCGAGAAAGCGCGCGTCGCCGCGAACGCGCGCAACGCTATGCCGCCATCGTTACGCTGCTCGGCGAAACCGAGGCCACGGATGAGGCCGCATTCGCTTCCCAACGCCAACGTCTGGCCGAGCGGCGCAGCTCGCTCGTCGACGACGAAGCGCAAGAGCAAAATGCGATTACCGAATGGAGCGTGGCCTTTCGCGAAGGGAAAGCGCAGCGTGATCTGCTAGAGGACGAAATCGCGAGCCTGAAAGCTCGACGTAACAACATCCCGAAGGAACAAGTCGCGATGCGGGCGAGCCTATGCTCGGCGCTCGGTCTGGAGGAAGACGCCCTGCCGTTCGCCGGCGAACTCATTCAGGTGCAAGAGGATGCGCGCGATTGGGAGGGCGCCGCCGAGCGCGTCCTGCGCAACTTCGGCCTGTCGCTGCTCGTGCCCGACGAGCACTATGCGAACGTCGCGGCGTGGGTCGATCGCACTCATCTCCGGGGGCGGCTCGTCTACTTTCGCGTGCGCTCTGAACGCGCCGCGCGTGCAGCCGAGACCATCGAGCTACACCGCCACTCGCTCGCGCACAAGCTCGCGATCAAGCCCGATTCGCCGTTCTATGGCTGGCTCGAGCGCGAAATCGGCCGCCGGTTCGACTATGCATGCTGCGATACGCAGGAGCAGTTTCGGCGCGAGATGCGCGCGATCACGCGTGCGGGCCAGGCGAAAGCGCTTGGCGAGCGCCACGAAAAAGACGACCGCCGCGCGCTTGACGATCGCAGCCGCTACGTGCTGGGTTGGAGCAACACGGCCAAAATTGCCGCCCTCGAAGCACAACGGCGAGCGCTCGAGGTTCGGCTTGGCGAGATCGGACAGAAGCTTGGAGAAGCTCAAAGCGAGCACGCGAAGGTGCGCGAGCAGCTCGAAGCGCTTGCGCGCATCGGCGAGTTCGTCGACTTCCGCGACATCGACTGGGGAAGCTGCGCGACCGCGATCGCACGTCTGGCAGACGAAAAAGCCCGCCTCGAAGCGGCAAGCGACGCCCTCGCGGAGCTAACGGCCCAATTGGACTCGGCGCAAGCGTCGTTGACAGAGAGTGAAGCGGCGATCTCGGAAACCGACTCGGAACTGGGCGGTATCCTGGCCAGGCGGGAGGCAGCGCAAACGTTGCGCGACGAGACGCACGCGCTCGTTGCGGAAGTGAATGCCGAACTTGCCGAGCGAATCGAGGCGCTGCGAGCGGAGATTCTCGGCGAACACCAGCTTTCCGTCGAGTCATGCGACAACCGCGAGCGGGACGTGCGAGAGGCGTTGACAACCCGTATCGACAACGAAACGAAGTCGCTCGGCCGCCTTGCCGAAAAAATCGTCAAGGCCATGGCGGCCTTCAAGGATGCCTACAAGCTCGAAACGGCCGACTTCGATGCGAGCCTCGACGCGACCTCAGAGTACCGTGACATGCTCGCGCGGCTGCAAGCGGACGATCTGCCGCGCTTCGAAGCGCGTTTCAAAGAGCTGCTCAACGTCAATACGATCAACGAGATCGCCAACTTCCACGCCCAGCTCGCCCGCGAACGGCAAACGATCAAGGAACGTATCGAACGCATCAACGAATCGTTGCGACAAATCGACTACAACGCGGGCCGATACATCGTCCTCGAGAGTCAGTCCAGCCCCGACGCGGAGATCCGCGAATTCCAGAGCGACCTGCGCGCTTGCACCGAGGGCGAACTCACCGGCTCGGACGATAGCCAATACTCGGAGACCAAGTTCCTGCAAGTCAAACGGATCATTGACCGCTTCCGCGGCCGCGAAGGGTTGACCGAGCAGGACCGGCGCTGGCGCGCCAAAGTGACCGACGTGCGCAACTGGTTTCTGTTCGCCGCCAGCGAGCGTTGGCGTGAGGACGACAGCGAATACGAGCACTATTCGGACTCGGGCGGTAAATCGGGCGGCCAGAAGGAAAAGCTCGCCTATACGATCCTTGCCGCGAGTCTCGCCTATCAGTTCGGCCTCGAATGGGGCGCCGTGCGTTCTCGTTCGTTCCGCTTCGTCGTCATCGACGAGGCGTTTGGACGAGGCTCCGACGAATCGGCGCAATACGGTCTCACATTGTTTCAAAAACTGAACCTGCAACTGCTGATCGTCACGCCGCTGCAGAAGATTCACATCATCGAGCCGTTCGTTTCGAGCGTCGGATTCGTTCAGAACGAGGGCGGACGCGCCTCGAAGCTGCGCAACCTGTCGATCGAGGAGTACCGCGCGCGCAAGGCGGAGTTCGAGCAATGAATTGGACGACGACCGCCGAACTGCGCGTTCGCCTCCAGCGCCTATGGGAGCGTGGCGAATGGCTGCGGAGCCTCGTAGACGGCACCGAGGGGCTGTTCCCGCTACGTCTGACGATAAAAGGCCCGAGCTCGTCCGAATTGGCCGAACGCTTCGACGCGGTACGCGCATGGATCGCGGAGATTGCCGCGACACCGCGCGTACGCATCGAATGGCGAGAAATCAATCATCGAATTCTCGGCCTGCAGCGTTTGCCACAAGCAGCTTGGGTGGACAGTCTGGACGATGCGCTCGCGGTCGCCGGCAAGCGCCGCGACGCAGCGCAGTTCGAGCGGCTGCTCGAAATCACACGCTCCCGCCAGCCGAAGCTCACCACGTGGCTTGCGCAGCGCCCGTTGCAAGCACTCGAATTCGCAGGCGATTGGGAACGACTGCTGGCAGTCGTCGATTGGCTGCAAGCACATCCGCAGCCGGGCGTATATCTTCGCCAAGCCGAAATCGCCAACGTCGACACGAAATTCATCGAGGCGCGGCGCGGCGTCCTCGCCCAATGGCTCGATCTCGTGCTGCCGTCGGAGTCAATCGACAGCAGCCGGACAGCCGCCGCCCAATTCGCTGCTCGCTACGGGTTCCGCGAGAAGCCGCCTCGGATTCGATTTCGCGCGCTCGATGACAGGCTCGCCGTTCTGCCCGGCATGGGCCGGCCCGACATCGCACTCGACGCTGACAGCTTCGCGCGCCTCACACTGCCATGCCGCCACGTGTTCATTACGGAGAACGAGATAAATTTTTTGGCGTTTCCCGACGTTCCGCAGTCGATCGTGCTCTTCGGGGCGGGCTACGGTTGGGAAGCTCTCGAGCCGGCGCGATGGCTCACGGACTGTGCGCTCCACTACTGGGGCGACATCGACACGCACGGCTTCGCCATTCTCGATCAATTGCGCAGCCGGTTCCCGCATGTTGGATCGTTCTTGATGGACCGCGCGACGCTGGTGGCGCATGAAGCGTTCTGGGGAGAAGAAGGCGATCAGGTCACGCGCGATCTGCCGCGGCTCACTGCCAAAGAGCGGGAACTCTTCGATGACCTGCGCGACAACCGGATTCGCCATGGATTGCGGCTCGAGCAGGAGCGCGTGGGATTCGGGTGGGTCAGGGCGGCGCTCGAAGAGCGGGCTTGCGCTTAGAACTTCCCATCTCACCGCGAGGTACAACTCGAATACGACTCGAAGCAGGCCGCCTCGAAGATGCCTGCCCCAACTCCCACGTTCAGCGACTTTAGTTTGCGCTGCCGTTGCGCAGCAGAGCATCCGAGATCGTCGACAGCGCCTCAGCCAGTCGTCTTGCCGTCTCGGGAGATGGCAGCGGCAACCTGAGACTTCGCGCGCCCGTCACGGCATCGCGCTCGACCCACGGGTGTGCGGCAACCGCGCCATCGCCCGGCTCATTCAACGCCGACGCCAGCGCCGCGCCGAACTGCAGCAACCCTGACCACGGTTCGAAGGACGCGCCTCGTTGCGCTGTATCGATGGTCGAAGCTTGAGGCCGCTCTCCGGTACCGGCGAGGTCGGTTTCCACGGCGCTCGCGTCACGCGCCGCGTCGCCGGACACGACTGCGCCGCTCGCGGCTTCCTCCGCCGCGGCCATGACCTCGCTCTCTCCCATGCGCCCCGCGACGTTTTCGACATCCTTCATGAAGCGGGTCAGGCGCGAACCACCGAGCAGAATTTCGCTGGCGCCGCCATCGAGGATGCCTTCCGCCAGCGAGCGCTTGAAAGCCAGCACCGACAGCATGCCCTCCTCGATCGTTCCCTTCGCGATGTAATTGACGACTTGTACCGGCTTTTTCTGGCCCAACCGATAGATGCGCGCGATGCGCTGTTCCAGCACCGCCGGGTTCCACGGCAGATCCATGTTCACGAGCGTCGACGCGTGCTGGAGGTTGAGCCCCGTGCTACCTGCGTCCGTCGACAGAAATACCCGACAGTCCGAATCGTCCCGAAAGCGCTGCACCAGCGCGGGCCGATTTTCCGACGGCACGCCGCCATGGAAGCTGACGTAGCCGATGCCGAGCTTCTTGAGCCGGCGAATGACTATCTCATGCGTGCGCGTCCATTGACTGAACACCACGACTTTCTCGTCCGGCTGCGTGAAAAGCGACTCGAACAACGTCGCCAGCTCGTCGGCCTTCACGCCATGATCGGTTTCCTGGTCCAGCAGATAGGTGCTGTTGCACGACATGCGCATGTTCTGCAAAGCACAGGTGAGGCGCCGCTGGTCCTGATCCGACAGAAACCTGGTGTTACGCCAGCGCCGGACGATTTTGGCCACGATGTCCGCGTTTTCCGTGTGATACGCCATCTGCAGCTCGGTCATGGGCACCAGCAGATTCTGGTCGGTGCGCCCGGGCAACTGCAGCAGCACCTCGGACTTGCGACGCCGTATCATGATCGGTGCCAGGGTCTGGCTGATCTTCTCGAGGCCCGTGTATCCCGTCACGCGTCCCGCCTCGTCCTTGACCTGATGTTCGTGCAGCAGCTTCCACGTTGGCCCGAGACGGTGCTGGTCGACGAATTGAACGATGGAAACGAGTTCCTCCAGCTTGTTTTCGAGAGGCGTTCCCGTCAGCACGACGGCATAGGGGCTGTCGATTCGCTTGAGAGCCTTCGCCGCAATGGTGTTCCAGTTCTTGATGCGCTGCGCCTCGTCGACGATGACCAGCTCCGGCGCCCACGCGGAAATCATGTCAAGGTCCGATTTCAGCTTCTCATAGTTGGTGATCTTGTAGAGATCCTGGGCCGCATATTCGCCCCGCCTCTGGGCAAGGCCGCCCGCGACTACCCTCGAAGCGTGGCCGGAGAACCGCGTGATCTCGCTCTGCCACTGATACTTGAGCGAAGTCGGGCAAATCACCAGCACTTTCGACACGCCAAAATGCCGGATCAGGATTTCCGCCGCCGCGACGGCCTGCACCGTCTTGCCGAGGCCCATTTCGTCGCCGATCAAGGCGCGCCCGGCACGCACGGCGAACAATGCGCCTTCGGCCTGGTAAGGATAGAGCGGCACCTTGAGCAGCTTCTTCAGCGAGGGCGTCGCCCCTCCTTGCGGAAACTGCCCGTCGAGCATCCTGGCACGGCGCGCCGCATCGTTTCGGCCGGCGATGAAATCGAGCGCGTCGTCATGGGCGCGCAATTCGTGCCCGGCCTTCGCCACCCTGGAGAGAAAGCGCCCGAGATCTTCAAAACGGTCCTCCGGCAGATGCCATCGCCGAGACTCGTCGAACAAAGCGGCGGCCGCTTTGGCTACCTTTGCCGGACAATCCGCGCCGGCGCGAAAATGGACCGCTCGCCCTCCCTCGTTTCGCAAATACAGCTCCGAGAATGCGGGCTGATAACCACGGGCGAAGGCCGCCTTTGCGCCTCGCTTGCGCAGCAGTCGCGACAAGGTAAATTCAATGTGCTTGCAGGTGCCGAGTTCGTTGGTGGCGTAATCGGGACAGTCGCAAAAGTTGTCGCCCGGGCAGGTCCCACGAATCGACACGCGATAGCTGAAGTTCGACTCCGGATTGCCGACGCGGAATTCGGAGAAATACGTCTCCGTCCCGAGATTCTCCAGCGAGAACGCTTGCTCTTGCCCGAATTGCCGACGCAAGGCGCGCTGCCAGTCGGCGGGCGACATGTGATCGGGGGCGTGGATGCGGGAAAGCTTCGAGGATCGACGTGACTTGGTGGAAGAGTGTTTGCTAGTCATGACTTGACGTGATATTTGCGCGACCGACCCGCTCCAACAATGCGAAGTCCAGCGGGTCTCGGATTGCCTCCCACGCGGGCAGATCCAGTCAATCCGCCAACGGCTGAATCCGCCCCCCGGATCGAGTCCGTAAGGCGTCCTTGATTGCCTACCGGCTCGGTAAAAAAGAGGACACACAGTATATCCCGGGCCTCGTCCTCCATCGCCCGCAGATTCGACACACAAGGTGGCACTCAGCACCGGCACTACCCCATCTCGGGCAATAGTTTCGGCACGTAGCTCTACCCTTCGATCCAGGCACTTCTCGATCCAGTCGCCAGGCTGAAACTTGACGGATTCTGCCACGGCGCGTATTGACATCAGATATACATTGCCCTGCCATATGTATATCTATCGTATATACAGTATGGAGTGCATCATGCGCGACGCACCTATTAATCTTCGCGCCTTGCCAGAGCAACGTGATCTGATCGATTACGCAGCGAGCCTGCTTGGCAAAAACCGCTCTGACTTTATGTTGGAGGCCGCTTGCGAGCGCGCTCAGGCCGTCGTCCTGGATCGCACTTTCTTTGGGCTTGATTCGGAAAAATTTAAGCAGTTCACCGAATTGCTAGACGCGCCGAAAGTCGCAAACGCGGGTCTTGCACGTCTTACGGACGTGAAAACCCCTTGGAATGAAAACAGCGAATGAATCGGAAGCTTTCTGCTCCGCAGCCGCCGCTGGCCGAGCACGACGTTGCCAGCTTTTCCTGCGGAAGGCTGGAGCTTGACGACAGGCTGAAGCGGCGCGCCCTGATTAACCACAACAGTGGGGCAAGCCGTGTATTTGTAACGACCGATGATACCGGTCGCGTCTACGGCTACTATGCCCTCGCGGCTGGAGCCGTTGCCCATGTCGATGCAACCGGCAACGTTCGTCGAAATATGCTGGATCCAATTCCGGTGGTTGTGCTTGGCCGGCTAGCGCGAGACGTAAATACAGAAGGCATCCAACTCGGCGCTGCCCTTTTGAAAGACGCCCTCAATCGCGCTAGCTCGATCGCAAAAGATCTTGGCGTACGTGCGATGCTTGTGCATGCGATTGACGCACACGCAGCGACTTTCTATGAGTCGTACGGGCTCACACCTTCTCCGATTCATCCCCTCACACTCATGCTCCGACTGGCATGACGAGTGCGCAGAAAAGCCGCAGGGTGCGGCTTTTCTTCACCTGGCCAACTTTCCGCCACTACAGAATTGTCCACAATTTACGTCGGTACACGTGCCGTGGACAGCGGAAATTGCTGTCCGTGTACGAGCTTGCGCACGACCGAAACCCGGCTTCATGAAGCCCTGGCATGTAGTACCGAAGCTGACGAATGACGCTCAGAAAGGCTGGCCGGCAATCTTGTACAGAGTTGTACGGGGCTTGAGGTTGCGAAGCGCGAATTCGGTGACCATCGTGTGTCGTTCTCGTGGTTGGGACGACTTTTTACCGTCACCAACCACAAGACCTACAGACGCCCGCAAACCCACGCGGAGTCTAGCTTTTCGGGGAGAACTTTACCGTCATGCCCGGAATCGCATTGACGGTAACAATTGAAACCCGAATTTCGAACGGAACCATACCGTCCGGTTTACCGACACTGGTACCGCCTTTGATACCGTCGCCTCGTAATCCATTGATTTAATTGAGATATTTTTACCCTCACTCCCACTCGATTGTCAATCTGGGGTTGGAGCCTTGTCGGGACGGCGTTTCCGCCCGATCACGCGACGTCGATACCGTCAGCGGTACCGAAAATCCTGCCCAGCAGTTGATGGCTGTTGTCGAACCACACCGGAGGATCAGCGCCAGCTTCATTTGAAAAATCGCGAACACTGGCCGCCCCAAGGCGATTTGTGAACACGATACCGTCGCTGATACCGTCAGGCTCGTTCGAATGCGGCCCTCGATACCGTCACAACCGTAATGCGGCGCAAAGGTCATCGTGCTCGAAGGCACTCGCCATGCGGGCGATCTCTGCGCGCCTGGAACCAACTTCCTGAGCAACCGCTTGCCATGTCCGGGTCACGTTGGCCACCTCCCGAATTGTCGACCGAGCCTGTTTCAGCGACAAACCAAAGAACTCCGCGGCGTTTTCCAGCAGGCCAACCGAACAGGTTCCCTCGTCGAGATCGATATTGGTCGTCAGGATGCGTGCCTTGACATCGGTTGGCGTGGGATTGAGGTCATATGCCGGTGACAGTACCCAGCCATCGTGCCCCACCCACAGGAAACCGTGGTTGCGCAGATGGTCATCGACATTGGAGACCAGTACATTAAAGGCCACGCGGCGATACAACTGCGTGGCATCGGCCCGCGCCTTCGCACCATGTTGTGCCAGTGCGTCAACCAGTTCGGGATAACTGCCGCGTTGGCCGTCCCGCGATCCCGTCATCGACATGGCCGAGAGGAAGGGAGCGCGATTGCTCCCCGCGCGATCGAAGCGACGCGACAGCAGCACAGGCTTGCCCGCTATCTCGAGCAGTTCGTGATGCGGGGTGGAGATACCAGCACGTTCAGCCAATCGCAGGGCGACTTCCTCCCAGGTCTCGATGCTGTAGTCGTCGGTCTCCTTCGGAAACTTGGCAATCGACAAATGGCCGTACTGGTCGATGATCGATGCCTTGGGACGTGCGCCGCCGAGTGATGATCCGGGCGCGAAGATCAGTTGCAGATCCTCATCGGTTTCTTCGTCCCGCAGGATGCGCTCGGTGATTTGAAGCAGCCGTCCCAATTCGATCAGCGCGGGGACACCGGCGGGCACGGGCGCCTGGAATTCATCTTCTCCGCTCCAGCGGAATCGCAGCGCACCCAGGCGTGTTTCATCTGCTACGCCCAGCAGATAATCAAGTTCACCAAGCGTCCGGACACGCCGGCCTTCCCGCTCGGCCTGTCGACGCTCCGCGCGCTGCATGAGGCGGCGCCCCCACGTATCGGGCGCCGAATCGCCAATCGAACCAAAGATGGGTTGATCAGGCGGCGGTGGGAAGACACCGCGCGTCAACGCCAGTGCCGGCTCAATCGAGAAGCGCTCGTCGTCGGCCAGCCAGGTCTCGTCGTATTCGAACGTGACCGTTTCTTCCCGGCGCGATGTATGGCGCCTGAGTAGCCCTACCGGTCGCGACGTGCCGTCGAGATCGATATATACCTCGACATCAGTCATGGTCACCCCTTCCTCCGCCTCGGGGCAACCGGACGCGCTGAGGCAATGCCGCAGTTGCCAGCGACTGCCCTACCGTATCCCGGGCCACATCGGCGATCTCCGACAGCCCGCCCAGTAGACCAAGTGCCTGCAACACGGCCGCATAGATGCCGATGCTCACGCCCGGATCACCCGCTTCGACGCGCTGCAAAGTCGCTCTGGACGTAAAAGCCCGTTCGGCAATCACCGCCATGGTCAACCGGCGACGACGACGCGCGTCGTGAATATCGGCGCCCAATTTGCGCAGCGCCCGCCGGACGCCGGCAGAAGGAGCGTGAGGAGTCGGCATTTGCAACCTTCGTAAGTCGTTACATCCAATAATGTATCACGAAGATAACACCAATCGCCTACGATGAACTACGGAGGACGATCAAGGGCCAAGCCATTTCATAAACCGCGAAGAGCCGATATTTCAAGATAATTCGTGAAAGATACGGTAATCGGTACCGTCATACTCGTCGCAAAGCTCGGCAAAATCTGGTAACAATTGCGGTAGTATGATGACCTTTCAAATTTATTTCATTGAAAATACGGATAGGGTCCTGATGGATGGCCAAGCGACAACCACCGCCCTTGCCGCCACGCTGACAACGTTAGGCGGCTTTGGCCTGCTCGACCTGTCCCGGCAACAGCGCAACCTTCTGCTACTTCGCCCGGTATTCCAGCTTGAGCGCTATAAGATGATGCTCGGGGACGAAAGCAGTTCAGACCGCAGCCTCTTCCAGAGTATCGACACGCATTACCTTGCATTGTCAGCACTCGATCAGATGATGGAAGCCACCACGGTTTCCAGTGGTAGTACCTCGACAGAAATCCTGACGCATCTTGCCGACGTCGCAATACGGATGAAACCGACACTCTCGGCGCCTCAGGCTCGGCGCGTGGCGGAGGTCATCCTTGATGCACTGGACAACAAGGCCAACAACCATCGCGAGTTCAGCTTCGAGTATTTTGATGCCCTAAGCGGGAGCACCAACAGCATTCAGTTCCGCCTTGTACGGTTCGAGCCCGACGCCGAAGATGTATATCGGTACCGCCCAACGGCGGAAGGCTATCTGGTCTACCTCGGAATGTTGGATCTCTCGCCGGAGGACTCCCAGGAACTGCTGGAAAAGATGCTGGACCTTCTGGTCCAGCGCGGGCGCTTCGATGCAGCTCTGGAAATCGCACGCCGTGCGCGCAAGCTATCCATCGAGTACCGCCACCTCATTCGTGATCGCCTCTACCAGGCCTATCGCGCGCCAGGCAGCGTCAACTGGAGCCGCGACATGGCCGGGCGGCTCGACGAGGCGCGGACGCACGTTCGTCAGCGCCAAGCCGAGGACGCTCGGATGGAGGAAGCCGTTGGCGAGGCCCTGCTTGGCGCCGATGAACCGAAGACGCGCGAGAGTCTCGTACAGCTGAAGGAAACCATCCGTAGCGCCAGCCTCATCCGACTACAGCTTGTCACTGATATCAACGTAGCGCCCGAGCGTTTCATCGAAGCGCAGCGCGCGGTCTTCCGTGCACGCAAGCCCACCGGTCTCCCGGACCTTGAGCCGCAACTCCTTCCGCAACTCGTCAACCTTCCGACCCAGGTACTCTCGGCAGAGGCGGACATCTTCACCAGTGCGCTATACCCACCGGTGTGGCCGAGGGTGTACGACCTGAACTCGGTGTTCGCCCTGCTACTAGAGCAGCGTGGGGAAGATGCAGAGGTCGAGACTGACCCAGGCTCGATTGAGAAGCTTGAACCCCTGCCCGACCAGTTTTCGAAGGAACTTGTACAACGCGCCAACGACTGGCTGGCAGGCAAGTTCTCCGCCGGCCAACGGCTGCGTATCGACCAGTTGCTGGATACCGCCGAGGACGAGGGCCTAGACCGGACGACGCGGCGGTGCCTCGTTCTCATCCTGTTCCGTTCGTTCGCGCGGTCTGAGAGCGAGTTCAAGAACGTGAGCGTCGAACTCACGGGAGACACCTTCCACCTCGACATCGCTCAGGGCAGCGCTCTCGAGTTCGTTCCCCAGGGAGAGTCAGAATGAATGCAGAACCTACCGTGCGCAACGCCGCGCGACTGACCTACAAGGCGCTGCACACAACGATGTCGCCCATCAATGACTCGGAGTACCGCGAACTACTTGCCCTGTGCAGGGCGGACCCGACATTCAGACGATACGTCGAGGATGTCGCGGCCGGCATGGAACTGCAGATTCTCGACTTGAGCGAGCAGCGTGGGCTCATTGTAGTTCCGGCCTCCAAGGATAGCCGCTTCGCAGTGCGTCTCACGGATATCCGCAGCGGCATGACTCCAGACCAGAAGGCCGCACTTGTACTTGCCCACATCGCCATCGCCGCAGTCTTCTTCCCTACGACTGATGGATTGGACGACGACAACTACTCCCCGCCCCCAGCGTCTGTGGCCACCTGCCGCGATACACTCTACGCGCTAGCGCGGCGCCTGAAGGAGACATCTGACCTTCCGCCGGACATTCCATCTGAGCTTGCTCCCGGCTGGGAGACGATTTCAGCACTTCCAGTAGCAATCCCGTCAGGTCAGCGAGCGTCGCATGCCTCGGTTGTCGGCGTCGTCAAGATTGCGCTGAACCAGATGGCGCAGAACGGCCTTGTTCGGCTTGACCGCGACGCGGAAGACGAGGCGGCTGCGACCTACACGCCCACCTTTCGGCTGCGTGTGCAGCTGCGAGAACTGGCGCTTCGGCGACTCTACGAGATGGCGCAACTGGCTACGACCGAGCGCAAGGCAGCGTGACTATGCAGAAGATTTCCCGCATCCACCTGGGCAACTGCGGATACCGCACCGCATGGTACGAAGGGATGACTTTCGCGCTGACTGACCCGGACAGCGGCCAACCCACCGACACGCTCATCAACCTGGAGAATGGCGGCGGCAAGACCACGCTCATCGGGCTTGTGTTCTCGTGCTTCGAGACCGCTCAAGAGAGGTTTCTCAAACACATCCAGAGCAAGCACAACACGTTCTCTCAGTACTTCACTCACGATGGCGCGCCTGGTTTCATCATCGTTGAATGGCTCATGCCGTCCAGAATGGCAGGAGGCAAGCCCTACCGTCTGGTGATCGGTCAGGCAGTCGCGGTAAGGTCGCACACCGAGCCACCGGAAGTCGACCGCATGTTCTTCTCATTCGAGGAGCACGCCGACCTCGGCCTCGCGGACATCCCGGCTCCCGGCCTGGCCCAGCCCACGCCGACCTCCATGCAGGAGTTCTCACGTTGGCTACACGCGCAGCAGAAGAAGTACCCGGGTGACGTTTTCATCAGCCACAACCGCCAAGCGGAGTGGCAGCGGCATCTGAAAGACGAGCGTCTCATTGACCTGGACATGCTGCGCATGCAGGTTAACTTCTCGGCCCAGGAAGGCGGTTTCGACACGGGCTTCCTCGACTTCAAGACGGAAGGCGAGTTCCTGCGCAAGTTTCTGCACCTGACCAGCGACACCACGAAGGCCGACGAAGCACGCAAGCTGGTAGTTGCGGTATGCGAGAAGCATCGCCGCAAGCCTCAGTTCCAGAAGCGTCGTGATGAGCTGACCAAGTTCCGGGCGTCGCTGAACGCTTTCGCCGAAGCTGCCCAGCTGTACCTCGAGACGCTGGCTGCGCAGCGCTCAATGTTGATTCGGGGCGCTCAGATGGTCCAGGCTCTGCAGGCCCGCGCCGTCTCGTTTCGCCTCGACCACGACCGAGAGGCGGAATTCGAGCAGACCCAGCGACAACTGGCTTCGGCTGCGCTTGCGGACTCGACGCTCCACACGAAGGAGCAGGCAACGGTCACCTGGGCTTGGCATCAGAAGTGCAGCGCGCAGGCAAAGGCGCGCAAGGAGACTGCCGATGGCCGGGTAAAAGACCTGGAGCGGGACGAACGGCTCATCCGGGCCGCACGGCTCCAGAAGGAAATCGTTGGCATCGACGAAGAGCTCAAGGAGCTTGACGCGCTGGCCGAGGCCGAACGGGCAAATCTCAAGCCGACGAAGGACCACGCTGAAATTCAAGGGGCACTGCTCCGTCGTGCACTGTTCAACGAAGAGCAACGGCTTAAGGCAGCACTCCTGGCACTCGACGAAAGGGCTCGCGTACGGGACAACGAGCGAACATCTCTTCGCAACCAGCGGGCCAACGCCGAAACCGAAGAGATTCGCTACGTGGAGGAACGCTCGAAGCTTCAAGCGGCCGAGGAATCCTATGTCCGGCGTCGTGAAGCATTAGAAGCGGACAAGACGTTTCGAGGACCAGAAGAGACGACAGGCGAGGCGCTCGAACGCCTTGATGATGAAGCTGCGACTGCGGCTGCTGAGCGTGACGTGCATCGAGCATCCCGGGAACGCTGCGCCAAGGAGGCGCGGGTGCATCGACAATCTGCCGCAGCGGAACACGTGCGTGCAGCCGAGTTGTCTGGCAACGCTCAGACACTCGGCGAGTTCATCGCACGAGGAGAGGCCGAACTAGAACGACTGGCTCAGTTGCCTGTCCTTCTGAACGCCGTCGAATCCGACCGCGTCGACCCGCTGTCTGCAGCCCTGCCTGCTCGCCTGCGCGAAGTCGTCTCTGATTCGGCAAAGCAGGTGTCGCTGGGAGACGTTCGGCTTGCGGAGTTGCGCGCCGCCAAACAGGCTATTGAGGAGACCGGGGTTGCCGGCTACAGTGCCGATGTAGCACTCGTCGTCCAGACGCTTCTACAGGCGGGAGTTCGCTCGGCCAAAGCCTACAACGAGTACATCTCTCGTGCGCTGCCGGATGCCTCCAAGGCACGAGCGCTCGTCGCGAGCGACCCAGCCCGCTTCCTTGGCGTCTCCGTAGCGTCCACGGAACTTGAAAAGGCCAAGGCCGTCTCCTGGGCGACGCGCCTGCCCACGCGCCCCGTGGTCGTATCAGCGGCAACACTTGAGCCAGCAGCGCACGTGGCGGAGCACGTGGTGGTCGTCCCTGCCGAGGATGATTCGGCCTTCAACGTCGAGGCTGCTGCGAAGCTGGGCGTTTCCCTCGAACTCCGCGTCACCGACGAAGATGAGCGCCGGTCCGCGTATCGGGAGCGCCACGACCAAACGCTGCGGGCAATTCACGAGCTGGATGCGTATACGAAGGAGTTCGGCGACGGCAGGCTTGGGCAGGCGCAAGCTGACAAGACAGCCCTGGAGGAAGACGTTGCCACGGCGAAGGAACGGGCCGAGTCCCTCGAGTCGCTGGCCCTTGAACTCGATGAGAAGGCGCAAGGGCTGGAGCAACAAGCACAGGCAGCCGATACGCGACGCCAGGCCGCAGTCCTGTCTTCGTCAGCAGTCCGCAGCTTCCAGAGCGAGCACGAATCCGACCATACAGAGCGCGTCCGGCGACTGGCGGAGGCAATGCAAGACATCAGCGCAGCACAGGAGAGAAAGTCGGCAGCGGACGAGAACCTCGAGCGGCTGCAGGAGGAACACAACCGCGACCAGCGCTTGCGCGTGAGCACGGACCATGAGCTCGGGCTTGCCGGCGAAGAGCGGGCGGGCGTTGCTCACTATGACAAGGACTATCCGGCCCAGGAACAGTTGCTGCAGAACCCACGGCCAGTGGAGACATTGCGCCGCATCTATCGCGACGCCGAAGCTGCCTACTTGGCCGAGGAAAAAGATCGACTGGGGCTATTGGCGCACAAGCTGGAGGACGCTCGAAAGCGCCGCGAGGACAAAGCCAAGGAGTTCACCCGCGAGTTCAAGGGCGTTCAGATGGCAGACCTTAGGCCCTTCATGGATGCGAACCATGAAGAAGCGTTGGCCAACGTCGCGACCGCACTGGAGGCAGCCAAGCCAGAGCAGGTAAACGCCGCCTCGAATCTGCAGGTCGTGAACGGCGAGTCAAAAAAGTGGTTCTACTCAAACAAGACGAACATCGGGCCTGTGGTACCTGCTCACGAGGCTTTGGACCTGGATGCCCTGGCCGCGCTCATGGCCGAGGCCGAGACCCGCGTGAACGAGGCGCTGGAGCGGATGCGTACAGCCAACGAAGTTGCGAACCAGGCTGCGGACCGAGCCAATCGGAAGCGCGCAGCAGCGGAGGCCGACGGGACGGTTGAGGCGCTGCTGCGCAGCAGCATGGGATTTGAAGACAAGCCCGACCCTATGCTCATCGCAGCGGAAATCGGCGCCCAAGTGGGAATGACCTTGGAGGTGCCGGACCCCGACAGCCTTGTTCTCGAGGCCGACGCCAGCAACCAAGTCAACGCGCTGCTGAAGGACTACACAGGGAAGAATCAAGGCGTCAGCAAACTGCAGACGAAGGCCCGTGCCGCCTTCGACCTCGTCAAGGTGGCTGCGTCGGAGCAAGCGTTCCGCGAGGTTGACCCCGATGTTGCGCAGCAGATGATTGCCAACGAGTTCGGTGCCGCGTGCACGGATGCCAAACGCCTACTGGAGCACCTGGACGACCGCATCGCGACGACGGAAGCAACGCTGAGGTCGATGCAAGCCGACTTCGACGCCTGCGTCGAGGAGGTGCTCGCCGTCGTCCGCTCGGCCATCACGACGCTCAATCGCGTGACGAGCAAGGACAAGTCAGTGCCAATGGGCGCCCCATACGTTGGCGGCAAGCAAGTCCTGAAGATGCGGGCAAACTTCGGCACGGTCCCAGTCGAGACGCGACGCCAGACCCTCAGCGCCTACCTCGACACGTTGGTTGATACGAACGTGTTCCCTCCGCGCGGTACGGACCTCATCGCCGACGCTATGGCGCGCGTTTATGGGCGTCCGCTGGGACTGCAAGTCCTGAAGATGTCCATCGAGGAGACAGAGCAGTACGTACCGGTTGAGCGGGTTTCGAACTCCGGTGGCGAAGGCGTCGTCATGGCGATGTTCCTGTACCTGGTCATCAACCAGTTGCGGGCTGAGAACCACGCGCAGGTACATCGCATCGCCGGTGGGCCGCTCATCCTCGACAACCCGTTCGCGAAGGCCACCAGCCCCGCCATGTGGCGTGCCCAACGGCTGCTGGCCGAGGCCATGAACGTCCAGTTGATATTCGCCACGGCACTTCAGGACTTCAACGCTCTCGGCGAGTTCCAGCGATTCATCCGCCTGCGCCGCGCCGGACAGAACAGCAAGACGAGACGCTGGCACCTCGAGTTCGCGAACCTGAAGCTCAACGACGTGCCCGAGGAGTTGACGGCTTGAGTGCGTTCCTTGCAGCGCTACTGTCGTCGCCGCGCAAGCGTGTGCCGCTCGACGAGCTGCGCCGGCACTACTTCTCGCTGTACCCAGATGTCCAGAACAGCCCGGACCGTGGTGTGCTGCTGCTGAGGGCGCTGAAGGAACTGGAAGCTGACGGCGCCATCTCGCTGCCGGCTACCGGAAGTTGGGAACAGGCCGGCTCGCCCGCTCTTCCACTTTGGGTCACGTTGAAGAGCTCACCTCGCTCCAAGGTTTCTGTCAACCATGCCGACGTGACCTGGGCGCCGGAGCTGGGGTTCTGGCCGGAGTTGAGGCCATCGCAGTTGTCAGCGCTACGGCCCATCAATGACTTCCTACTCCGACGCCGAGGGGCTTTCTCCTCGGTTCCCATCAAGGAGCGTTCCTTGGAAATCTTCGGCGACGAGAAGCGGCTCGACAACATGTGTGTCGGAGACTCCCTCTTTGGTGGGCGACTTCCAATATCCGTCATCGGTTGCTTCCGAGTGCCCCAGCCGCTGCCGTATCGCAAAGTTGATGCGCTTGGCAAGTCCGTACTCGTTGTCGAAAACCACAACACGTACTGGAGCTTCGCCGGATGGAACGAGGCCACGCGGCGATACACGGCGGTCATCTATGGCGGAGGTGAAAACTTCAGGCTTACTGGGCGAGCGTTGCGCCAAGCGATGCAAGAAACAGGAGCTTCTTCAGCGGAGTACTTCGGCGACCTGGACCCGAAGGGCTTGTCAATTCCCGTGGATTTCAACCGTTCCGTCGAGCCAGGCTATCCGACCGTTTCTGCGGCGCTCCCGTTGTACCGCTGGTTGCTTGCGAACGGAGTGCGGCGTGAAAAACCCGAGTGTGCAACCTATGTAGCAGGACTGGCGGCTGCCTGGCTCGGCGCAGAACTCGCCGCAAAACTAGAAACAGTTTGGTCTGCAAGCATGTGGCTGCCTCAGGAGGCGCTGGGCACTGAACAACTCCATTCTGGTGCCATTGGCATCAATGGCTGAACCCACCGGCGGCTTGGACGGCTGAGCGCCAAAGCGCATGGCTTTAACCGGTCAAGGATACCGTCGGCACCGCTGACGGTATCAAGCAAGCCCATCCACATGTTGCCCATACATACCGTCAGAAATACCGTCAAATGACAGTTGCTCGGCCTCCACGCAGGCGCAGGCGCAGGTTGACAATTCCCCTAGCGATCAAGGACTTACGGACCTGCGCTCGGCAATTTAGAATCTGGCACGCGTGATTTATCGATCATCACAAGCCTTTGATTCAAAAGGGAATTTCAAGAGCCCCTCACTCCCACTCGATTGTCAATCGGTGACGGGGACCCTTGTGTATACGGCTTCTCCGGCCGGTCTGGAGTGACGATACCGTCAGCCATACCGAAAAATCCAGTCGGCAGTTTTCAGCTCTGGACAGACCGCAACAGAGAATCCACGCGCACTTTCGTTCAAACATCGCGAACACAGGGCATCCGAATGCCGACTTCTTCAGGAATACCGTCTTCGATACCGTCAGGCACTTTCCAGCGCGATCCTGGCAAAGCTTGAAGAAGCCATGATCCCAACCGCGGCCATGTTACCGACCGGAAACGATGCAAACCGTGCTGCAATCCCGGCGAGCGCAGCGGCCGCTCGACCGGAAGATGCTGCGCAACCACGACTGGCAAGTGTCTCAATCTTCAGCAGGCGCGATCAAACTCATGTCAAGGGCAATTGTGCGTATCGCGAAACCCCGCATCGGGGAGCCCGCGCGATTCTCAGAGCCGATCAGGACACGCTAGCACGCGTCGGGCTGAGTCGGAGTTCGCCTCCATGGCGAGCCGTCGTCCCGGCGCGCTCCACGTCGGCTTTTGTTTAGGTTTGTACGACGCCTGCCCGCATGTGCCTGTGGCGTGCGCTCATATCCGTGGTCGAGGGCAGGCATCCTACAAACCTAAACAAAGGTAGTCGTTCGCGTATCGATCTCGCTTGACTCCTTGTGGCCGAACCACAGCGGTACAGCCGTGTCGTCTTTGGTGAAAACCAATGCACTCACGGAACCGGGTTCCGGCGATGACCTTGGGGCCAAGGCCATGCCGACAACGCAATATCAGCCAGCCGCTTCAGTGTTGCCCTGCATGCACGGTCACAGGCTTGCGCCGACATGCCTTGCACAACTGCGCAATAAAAGCGTGCGAGCGCTTCGGTGTCGGTGTCAGTGGCAAGCTCACCTTCGGCTACGGCACGGTCGAAGCGTGCCTTGATGGCCTGTAGCCCAAGCTCCCGCCGTGCGGCCACGGTCTGGGCGACGGACTCGCTCTTTTCAGTATGTTGAAGAACAGCAGTCGAAATCATGCAGCCGCGCGGCCGTCCCGGGTCAGTAAAGCGTGCCGCGGCGTCGTGCAGGTAGAACGCTATCGCATCGTAGGCCGGCATCTTCCCTTGCAACGCTTCCAGCCACTGCTTGTTCTCACGCTCGCTGATATGGTCGAGCGCCTGTCTGTAAAGGTCCTCCTTCGAACCGAACGTTGCATAGAGGGACGGCGGCGGAATGCCCATGGCCTGGGTCAGGTCGGCGATCGACGTGCCCTCGTATCCACGCTCCCAGAACAGCCGCGCGGCGACATCGAGCCCCACATCGCGGTCCAGCAACCTCGGTCTGCCACGTTTCCGGGCGGGTTCGCTCATTTTTATATCGAGTCCTACAAAAATCGTTGACGATGGCTTCCAGTATAAATATGCTAGTGATCACTATAAATTTTATCGAGAAGGAGTGGTCGATGTCTGAAAAACTTTCAAGCAAGGTGGCCCTTATAACAGGAAGCTCGCGTGGTATCGGCCGTGCTGTAGCACTGGCCTTTGCGAGAGAAGGGGCCGCGCTCATCGGTGTGCACTACGCCAGCAACGCGGATGCTGCTCACGCCACCATCCGCGAGATCGAGGCGCTCGGATCAAAAGCCGTCGCCATCAATGCGGACTTGCGTCGCGGGAAAGAAGCAACGGACAGTATCTGGGATCAGTTCAGGGCAGCCGCGATCGCCGCCACGGGCGAGCCTTGGCTTGACATTCTCGTCAACAATGCTGGCGTGGCACCGGCGATTCCCCTGTCTCAGACCAGTGAGTCCGTCTTCGACGAGGTCATGACCGTCAACTTCAAGGCACCGTTCTTCCTGATTCAGACTGTTGCAGATCACATCCGAGACAATGGACGAATCATCAACGTTTCGACGGGCTTTACGCGTGTCGCGGCTCCAACGCATCCTGCCTACGCCGCGTCGAAAGGTGCCCTTGAAACCCTCACACTAGCGCTTGCCCCTGAGTTCGGTCCTCGCGGCATCACGGTGAACACGGTCATGCCGGGCGTGACGGAGACTGACATGAATGCGGCGTGGATAACGGTACCGGAGGCGCGCGCCGGCGCGGAGGCCATGTCGGTGTTCTCGCGAGTGGGTCAACCTGCCGATGTGGCTGACGTCATCGCCTTCCTTGCATCGAATGAGGCACGCTGGACTACGGGACAGGTGATCGACGCGACGGGCGGTGCCCGCCTCTAACCATTGCGTCCGCTAGATATTAAAGGTCGCGCCAGCGCGTAAAGGATGGTGGACGTATGCGTACGTGCACTACTAAACGAGAGAAATGGCGCGACTCGCTCGCGTCTCCAAGCCCCACCATGGGCGAAGCCTTCTGGCGGTGTGCATGGCCGATGCGAGTCCTATTTCATCTCCAGGCCATCGGCTCGTCACCTGATGGCAAACAGCCGCGTCAACTACAGTTGCCCGGTGGCAATCGAGTGATCCTGTGACCGGAACCGCGCGGGCTGCGGACATTGGCTTCATGCGCGGCACTGTCCGTTTGTGGCCGACCGCTGCCCGACGCGGAAGACCGTGATCGACCCACTACCGTCGTTCGTCCCGAGACCACGCCAATGGCGGCTTCCAAGGGCGCTTTGCGACGATCGCGACCGGCCGAGTTCGACCAACTTTGTTATTCGCCAAGCGATGCAGATTTCTTGGCTGTCGATAGTTCATCCCACAAGCGCCGCCTATACTGATTCAAGTTTGCCCATTGTGCGGGCATGAGTTCGGGCGAGAAGAAAGGTGAACAACAACACGGTCGACGGCGATGAGGCGCCACTACTGGCCCCACCGACGCAACAGGAAGCGTTTGATGTCGTCATCATCGGTGCAGGGCTCGCTGGCTGTACCGCCGCGCGACTGTTCGCGTTGGACGGGTTGCATGTCGCGCTTGTGGAACACCACGCCGACATCGCGGCTTTCAAGCAGTTATGCACGCATTTCATCCAGGCGTCGGCCACGCCCACCCTGCGGCGTCTGGGTCTTGACCAGTTGATTGAGGACGCCGGTGGGTTGCGAAATGGCGTTGATATCTGGACCCGCTATGGCTGGACCGGTGACGTCGCGCCGCTCGACCAGAATGGTGAACCTGTCTTCGGGTACAACATTCAGCGCCGGACCCTTGATCCGATCCTCCGGCAACTGACGTCGCATACCCCAGGTGTCACAACCATGTTCGGCTGCGGTGTGCGCGCGCTGGTGAAGCAGGACGGCGTCGTCAGTGGTGTCGAGCTCGGTGGGAGCCGCACGGGCGTGGTCTCGGCCCCGCTGATCGTTGGCGCGGACGGGCGAAACTCGCCGCTGGCGGCGCTCACCGGCATCCAGCCCGCATCCTCGGAGAACAGCCGCTTCGGCGCAATTCGCGCTTACCGCGGCGTCACACTGCGGCGCGGAACCTGCTCGCAAATGTGGTTGCGCGGTCCGGAGACCGGCTACGTGTTTCCCAACGACGGCGGCGTCACAGTGATTGCCTACATGGCGACCAAGGACAAGCTCGACGGCTTTCGCACCGAGCCGGGCGAGGCACTGGAGCGCAGCATGGCCGGATTTCCCGATGCCCCCGATCTGTCCGCCGCCGAGCCGGTCGGTAACACCTTGCTTGTCAAGGACTATCCGAATCTGTGGCGGCCAGCTGCGGTCGGTAACGTCGCGTTCGTCGGCGATGCGCTGATGAGTATCGATCCCCTGTGGGGCGTCGGTTGCGGCTTCGCATTCCAGACGGCGGAATGGCTGGTTGACACGCTTACGCCGGCGCTACGGCAGGGGCGCCCGATTTCGCCCGCGCTGCAGCGTTATGCAAAACGTGTTTCACGCCAACTCCGCGGCCATCGCTTCCTGATTCTCGACTATGCGCGCCGGCATGGATTCAACGCCATCGAACGGCTCACTTTCTCGGCTGCCGCGAAGGACACTGCAGCGTCAAGACATCTGCATGCCTTTGGCGCACGCATTATCGGTCCGGCCAAATTCCTTTCCCCCGGCGCACTGGTAAGGGCGGCGTGGGTCGATCTGCGACAGCCCGCCGCGCGCTCTGCGCAACCCGACGCGCCGGTCTGACCGGCAGGTTCGCGTCGATTTACAGCCACCCTAGAGACGCGTGAAAGAGACATCAGTCCGCGTCGACGGAATCCGCTCTCCCCTGTTGGAGGCTGGGCCGCGCGGAGCCGACGAGGCTGTCGTTTTCGTGCATGGCAATCCGGGATCGACTGCTGACTGGCCCCGGCTCGTGGCCAGCGTGGGTGAGTTCGGCCGCGCCGTCGCCATGGACATGCCGGGTTTCGGCGCTGCGGACAAACCTGAACATTTCGACTACAGCGTGCCTGGCTACGCGCGCCACCTCGGCCGGCTGCTGGCCGAGTGCGATGTCCGACATGCTCACCTCGTCATGCACGACTTTGGCGGCCCGTGGGGCCTCGCGTGGGCCGCTACAAATCCTCACGCCGTTGCAAGCGTGACATTGATCGACACAGGCGTACTGCTTGATTACCGATGGCACTATCTGGCGCGCATCTGGCAGACGCGCTGGCTGGGCGAACTGTTCATGGCCACGACAACGCGTGCCGGAATGCGGCTCCTGCTTCGGCACGGCAACCCGCGTGGCTTGCCCGTGGAATATGTCGATCAGGCGTTTAACAGCTTCGATGCTGGCACTCGACGCGCCGTGCTGCGGCTCTACCGCAACACCCGCGAAACGAAAAGTGCCATGCAGGACCTCGCAAACGCACTGCGCCCGCTGGATCTGCCGGCGCAAGTGGTGTGGGGCGCCCACGATCCCTATATTTCAGTGGACTTCGCCGAGCGACAGCGCGAGGTCTTTCCCCGCGCCGAAGTGTTGATCCTGCCGGACAGCGGTCACTGGCCTTTCGTTGATAATCCTGAGGCCGTTGCCGGCACGGTCGTTCCCTTTCTTCGCTCGCAACTCAGTCCACGCTGAAGTGTTCCGAAGCTCAGGCAGCTTTCCGTCGCGGCTGTGTACACCGGAGGACAAAATGGCACTTCCAGACATTTTTCACAATCGTCGTAAGCCTCTCGCCGAACCGAATTTTCTGGCCGATGTTGCCCGCAAAGATATTGAGCAAACATCGCGCGCCCTTGCCAAGGAAATCATTCGAACACCTCTCCTCCCTTGCATGGCGCCAACCAAGGGGCGCTCAATATTTCTCAAGCCAGAGAACCTGCAACCGCGTGGATCGTTGAAGATACGTTGCGCACTCAATGCCGTTCTGGACCTTGCACCCGCCCAGCTATCGAAGGGGGTTTACACGGCGAGCACCGGAAATTTTGCGTTGGGACTGACACAGGCCGCTCGTGCGCGCCATGCCGAGGTGCGCGTGTATGTCACAGAAACGGCCTGAAAAGCAAGATCACCGCCCTCCGCGAGTTGGGCGCGCAAGTCGTTGCGATCAGTTTCGACGACTGTTGGTCGATCCTGTGTGCGGTGAATCGCCAGCCGGCGAAGATGGCACGCTCGTTCATCCGTGCTCGGGTCGTGCCGTAATTGTCGGTAACGCGACGATAGGGAAGGAAATTGTCGAAGACTTGCCGGATGTGGACGTCATCCTGGTGCCATTCGGCGGTGGCGGCCTGGTGACAGGCGTCGCACTGGCGTGCAGCCTTTGGGGTTCCCACGCACTGGTGTATGCCGTGCGAGCCGGAAGCTGCGGCACCGCTGCGTTCTGCCTTGGCGGCAGGTGGCCCGGTCGAGGTGCCGGTCGACAAGAATTTTTTCGTCGCGAGCATTTGGGTCTCGACTGTACTGCAATCAAACTGGCCATTCCTCAACGCGATGGTGGACGGTGTTGTCGTGTCGTCGCTCGAAGCAACGGCTGACGCGGTTCGCCAATTGGCCAAACACAATCACCTGGTGGTTGAAGGTGCTGGTGCCGCGGCGCTCGCGGCCGCCCATCATCCATTTTTCACCGGCAAACGAGTAGTCGCAGTGCTTTCAGGGGCAGTATCGATCACGACGTTCTGGCGTCGATCCTGACCGTCGGCGGGTCATACGCGCACGGATAAACTTAGCATCATTCTGTCGCAAGCTTCAGCCGTCTCCTTCTGGCCGCAGGACTAAACCGCTCGCGCGGTAAGGGGCTGCGGCCGGCGGTAGTGGCAATGGGGAGGAAACCGACTCTGTTTTCATGTTGATGGGCGAAGCAATCCGCCTCGCCGTTCAACGGGAGCAGAGTCATGACTCAAACTCACCAGACTGTCAGCCCGCTGCGCCAGCGCATGCTCGAGGACATGCGTATGCGCCAGTTGGCGCCGAAGACGCAGGCCAGTTATCTGCGCATCGTGCGCGAGTTCACCCGGTTTCTGGGGCGGCCGCCCGACACCGCCACCGTCGAGGACCTGCGGCGTTACCAGTTGCATCTGGTCGATCACGGCACGTCCCCGGTGTCGCTCAATGCGGCGATCACCGGTCTGAAGTTCTTCTTCGAGATCACACTCCACGAGCCCGAGCTGATGGGCCGGATGCAACCCGTGCGCGTGCCTCGCGTGCTGCCGGTCGTACTCAGCCCCGACGAAGTGGGTCGCCTGATCGCTGCCACCGGCAACCTGAAGCACCAGACCGCGCTGTCAGTCGCCTACGGGGCCGGCCTGCGAGCCAGTGAAGTGGTGGCGCTGAAGGTCGGCGACGTCGACGGCCAGCGCATGACGCTGCGCATCGAGCAGGGCAAGGGCCGCAAGGACCGCTACGCCATGCTATCGCCGGTGCTGCTTGAACGCCTGCGTGTCTGGTGGCGCGTGGCGCACGCGCAGGGCCGGATGCTGGAGGGCGGCTGGCTGTTTCCGGGCCTCGATCCGGTTGATCCGCTCAGCACGCGGCAACTCAACCGTGCCATTCATGCCGCCGCCGTGGCCGCGGACATCGACAAGCGCGTCTCGATGCACACGTTACGCCACAGCTTTGCGACGCATCTGCTGGAGCAGAAAGTCGACATCCGTGTCATCCAGGTATTGCTGGGCCACAAGAAGCTGGACTATCTCCCGTGCGGAACTATGTCCCGTGACGCACGAGACTGACGGGACGACATCAGCCGGCCGTGCGCAGCGGGACATAGGCATGGCCTACAGGCCCTTCAAGAACGCCAGCAATCGGTC